>JAUWQU010000691.1 GCA_030610965.1 Phycisphaerae bacterium | reverse complement strand
TGATCTCGGTTCTGGAAGAGACGCTGACGGGCGTCCGCGTGGTCAAGGCCTACACGATGGAAGGCGCGGAGCGCAAGCGTTTCTTCCGCGTCAATCGCGTGTTGTTGAAGCAGTTCAACAAGATCGCCAAGATCGAGGCGGTCTCGTCGCCTGCCATCGAGTGCCTCAGCATGGTAGGCGCGTGCTTCGCCTTGGCTCTGGGCGGCTCGTGGGTGCTCGAGGGCAACATGAAGCCGGGCGACTTCATCGCGTTTATGGCTTGCATGGCGGCGATGTTCGACCCGATCCGCAAGCTATCGAAGGTCGCCACGCGGTTTCAGCGGTCCGAGGCCGCGGCGGCAAGGATTTTCGCGATCGAGGATATTGAGCTTGAGAAGACCGTGCCCGGCGCCGCGGCGCTGCCTCGTCACAGCGAGTCCATCGAGTTCCGCAACGTGAACTTCCGCTATCCCGGCGTGGCCGAGGATACCCTGAAGGACATCAACCTGACCATCCGCGCCGGCCAGAGCATGGCCATTGTCGGGCCCAACGGCTCGGGTAAGACGACGCTGGTGAGCCTGCTGCCGCGCCTGCTGGACACGTCGAGCGGGCAGATCCTCGTCGACGGCCACGACATCTCGCAGATGTCGATGCAGTCGCTTCGCCGGCAGATCGGCCTGGTCACGCAGGACACGGTGCTCTTCCACGCGACTATCGGCGAAAACATTTCCTATGGCCTGCGTCGGCCCAAATCCGAGGCGGTGCTCGCGGCGTCGAAGAAGGCCTTCGTCGACGAGTTCGTACGCGACCTGCCCGATGGCTATGACACGATGGTCGGCGAGAAGGGCGCGACCCTGTCGGGCGGGCAGCGACAGCGGGTCACCATCGCACGGGCGATCCTTCGCAACCCGGCGATCCTCATCTTCGACGAGGCCATGAGCCAGGTCGATGCCGACAGCGAGAAGCGCATCCACCAGGCGATGGAGGATTTCTGCCACGGCCGAACCACGCTGCTGATCGCCCACCGCTTCCAAACGGTGATGTCGGCGGACGTGATAGCCGTGATGGACGCCGGGCGGATAATCGCCACCGGCACGCACGCCGAACTGCTGAAGACCTGCCCGCTGTACAAGCACCTTTACGACACGCAGTTCGCCGGCACCTGAGGATGAAGAAGGCCGTGTCCGGCAAGGATCGATGCCCATCAGCCCGGATAAGGGATGTTGAACCGGATTTCCTGGTTTGGCCGCGAAGGCCCGCGTCGATCATCCCCGGGCCGTAATCAAGGCGGCGGGGCTGCACGAATCGAAAGGCGGAGACAGGCATGGCTGCGTACGATCCCCTGACGCGTGAAGAGGTGGCCTCGGTTATCGAAGGCCGGTCCGTCGCGCCCCGCGTGCCGGCGTTCATCCACTTCTGGGTGCATGGCAAGGCGTTCGAGGATCGGGCCGACCGGGTCGCCGAGATCCTAAGCCGATACGTACCCGACGTGCAGCACCTGCCGCTGAACATGCCCGCCACCTTCCGCAGCGCCGACAGCGACAGCACCTACACCTGGCTGCCCTACGAGGATCCCTATGAAGGCCGGCAGGTGGCCCACGACGCCCGCGTGGCGATGGCCGACTGGACCCGGCTGGACGAGATCCTCGCCAGCTTCCCCGACCCTGCCGGCCAGGAGCTGCTGACCAGAGACGCCCCACCGGACGGGCGGTATCGCCTGGGGCAGTGGTTCTTCTGCCTGTTCGAGCGCCACTGGTCGCTGCGCGGCATGACCAACGCTCTCATGGACTACTACACCAATCCGCACGAGGTCCATCGCCTGTTCCGCGCGTTGACGGACTTCTACGTCGCCCTCATCGAGCGCGCGGGAAAGGGCCGCCGTTGCGACGGAATCTGGACCAGCGACGACCTGGGCACCCAGACGGGACCGTTCTTCTCGCCGGCGATCTTCCGCGAGTTCTACAAGCCGTACTACAAGGAGATAGTCGCCGCCGCGCACCGCTACGGCATGCACTTGTGGATGCACGCCTGCGGCAACGTCGAGCCGTTCATCGGCGAGTGGATCGACGTCGGCGTGGACGTGCTGCACCCCATCCAGAAGCACACGATGGACGAGAAGGTCATCGCCGAGACCTACGGCCATCGGATCACTATCTTTGCAGGGCTGGACGTCCAGCAGGTGATCCCGTGGGGGACGCCCGAGCAGGTGCGTCAGGAGGTCCGCTTCCTGCTGGACACCTTCTGGCGAAAAGGCGAAGGCCGCTGCATGATCACCGCCGGCAACGGCATCAACGGGGACTGCCCCCTGCCCAGCCTGGAGGCATTCCTCGACGAAGCCTACGCCTACGGCGCCAAGGTCGCCTCAGGCTGACGGGAGAAAAAGGTTCCTGCCCCCCCCCCTTTACGACACGCAGTTCGCTTGCTCCTGATAGGGCGACACAACGCCTTGTGGATACGTCTATTGCGCCCCTTCAGGGCTCTGTTGTTCGTGGCCCTGAACCCAGGGCGGCGCTTCGCTCTGCCCTGGGCTGGACTGTTTGGAGCCCTTTGGGCTCATGGGAAAAGGCTTCGACGCCTTAACTTAGGGCCATTCGTTCCTGACCCCTGATACCCCCATTCGAGAAGGCTGACACTCTATCTCTGGCCAAGATCAACGATCTCTTTCATTACATTGATGGCCATGACCGTTCGCCCCCGGGCGACGGTACTGCCACCTATGTGGCCGGGAATGGCATCCAAGAATCGCTGATCCGCGAGCAACTGAGCGAAGGACTCTGCCAAGAAAGTCTGCACCTCTTGGCTACTTCGCTTGATGTCATCGAGAAGTTCGGTCCTCCCGTCGATGACCGCAATGATATCCTCCATGTCCCGTGCGTAGTAGTCGCCTTTGGCCCGATCTCGCCAAGCATTGAACTTAGTGGCCAAGAACAGTGGAGACCGAATTACCCTAATCTCCATACCGCTGGGCAGCTTCGTCAACTCGGCTGTCGCGAAGGCCTCGGGATACCATTGGTCAGAGAACCCCATCGCTTCGGGGCTTGTGGTCATGACATCCACCAGAACATCCTCGAACTCATA
Organism: Phycisphaerae bacterium; assembly: GCA_030610965.1. GTDB lineage: Bacteria > Planctomycetota > Phycisphaerae > SM23-33 > SM23-33 > JAUWQU01. Next base: position 16 of record JAUWQU010000691.1, on the reverse strand, counting down.
GCGACAGATGGGTGGT
>JAUWQU010000765.1 GCA_030610965.1 Phycisphaerae bacterium | reverse complement strand
CCCACGGGGCCTCCAGGAAGTTAGGCCGCCCAGTCAGCATATCACGCCGCGCCGGGATGCAGGGCATGGATGAGCAGTAGTGGTTATCGAATACCAGCGATTCTGAAGCCAGCCTGTCAATGCCGGGCGTCTTGACCCATTCGTTGCCGTACGCCGGCAGGTATCGGCGGTTCAGCGAGTCCATTATGATGAAGATAGTACGCATTTGAGATGTCTCCTTGGCCGATGGTGCCGGCGTGCCTCGTTAGCCGGGATTCTCCGGATAGCCTCGGCTACTGGCTGCCGGCTGCCGCTCAGTACGCCAGCTTGTTGCGGATGACGCCCTTGACGCACCTCGCGCCGCGGCGCGGGATAAGGTGGATGTGGGCGTGCATGATCTGCTGCCCGGCCGAGGCGCCGCAGTTGACCCCGACATTGAAGCCCGTCACCGACGGATCGTCCCGAAGCATTCGTGTGCGAAGCAGTCCGACCAGCTCGTTGGCGTCGCGAAGCTCTCGCGGCGTGAGGTCGAAGTAGTCCTGAACGTGCCGCAGCGGGACGACCAACACGTGAGCGTCGCTGACCGGCTTGGCGTCCGGCACGGCGAAGACCGATCCCAGGCGTGCGATGGCCCCCCGCCTTGCCTCGGCCGAGCAGAAAACGCACCCGTCCTCAGTCCCGGCCGGGATTTCGCCAACTGCAAACACGTTGTCGATGCCGCGTTTCGACATACGTCGATAGCCTACCACCGCGATGCTGCCGCCGCGAGCAAAACCGCCTGCCACGGCGGGGAGTGGTTGACCTTGTTTCCGGGCACTGACAAATGGGCTCTCAAAGCGAGCCGTCTCCGGAATGGACCGGCGGGTTCGGGCGCTTCGGGAGGCCTTTCGGGCCGGTTTGTGGCAAACACGCGGAAAACGCGAAGCCCTTGGAGTGCGGCGTCGAGCCCTGCGAAGCCCTCCGTAGCCTTGGCGAAGGAGGGGCGAAGCAGGGCGAACACGCCGCTTTCGCGGGCGGACCACCTGTCCCTAAATGCGGCGCAGAGGCGCTATCGAAAGCGGCGAGGGCGCCCCTGCGGGGCTTGTCGCCGCACTCCAAATGTGTCGTCACCCTTGTGGCTGTGAACCATGATCTGTGCCAAAAAGGAAAGTCGCTCACGACGGCGGCACCGGTAGTATGAGGGTCAACAGGACCCGAAGGGGCGAAAGATGGTCGGCTCTGCGCCTCCGCGGTCAATTCGGGCTTTCCTTGGACATCCACTTCCGGCCGCCCATGACTCGGGCGATCAGCATGCTGGCTACGTTGTCGCCGACCGCGTTGACCATGGTGGCCGGGGGATCGACAAGCTGGCCGATCGGCATGATGAGCCCCAGGGCCTCCGGAGGAAAGCCGTAGATAGTGACGATCATGATCTCGCCGGCGAATCCGCCGCCGGGAATGCCGCTCATCACCGTGCCGCTGAGTATCGCTATGCCGACGGCAGTGGCGATGGTTTCCACGCCCGCGAAGGGCATGTTGTAGATGCCGAACAGCAGGGCGATCTTCAGCACGGCCGACAGGCACGAACCGTCCATGTGGATCGTCGCGCCAATCGGGATTACGACCTCGCTGACGTCGCGCGGCACGCCGACCCGCTCGGCCGCCTGGAGGTTGACGGGGATCGTCGCGAAGCTGCTGCCCGTCGCCGCCGCCGTGGTCGCGACGGGGATTATGTTCGACCAGAACCGCAGCACCCCTCGCCCGCGTCCGGCCAGGGCGGCATAGACCGTGAAGGCCACCAGGCAATACGCGATGCATAGCGGGTAGTAAAGCTGCATAGCGCGCCAGTAAGAGCCGATCAGATTCGGGCCGAACACGCCCACGAGGTACGCGAAGTACGCCGCCAGGCCGATCGGCGCATAGTACATGACGTACGAGACGACCTTCATCAGCACCGCGTTGCCGGACTGGAGAAAGGCCGTGAACGCCCTGCCCTTTTCGCCGACCGCCCCCGCCGCCAGGCCGACGAGCACGGCAAATACGATCAGCGCCAGCATCTTCTTGCGGCTGAGAAGATCGACAAAATCCGGCGCGCTGATTGCCTGGACGATCTTGTCGGCCACGTCTACCTGAGCGACCTCCACGGCGGGCTGGCTCGCGACGCTCGCGCCGGCCGTCGGGGGATAAAGCTGCACGCCGACAACCATCACCAGCGACGCGATGACACCCGTGACGACGAAGACCGCCATCATACACCCAAGTATCCGCAGCAGCCTGCCCGTGCCCGCCATGCCCGCGACGGCTGAGGAAATGGAGAAGAACACCAGCGGAACGACTGTGACGAACATTGCGTTGAGAAACAAATCCCCCAGCGGCTTGAGCACACCAGCCGGCTTGCCGAAGTACCATCCCACGAGCGATCCTACCGAGATCGCACCGAGCAGGATTAAGGACAGCGCATAGCTGCGAAGGAATGATTTCCATTTCATGGCCGCGCACTTTACCGCATCGCCGGCCGGGCCGCAATGGAAGCCGGACAAGTAGCAGCCGGACGTGGTCGACCTTCCTTCCTGGCGGCCTGCTTTTTGCTCGGCCGATGCACGAGACAGAGGCTTCAGACTTCCGGGGGAAGGCTTCAGACTTCCGGGGGAAGGCTTCAGACTTCAGGCTTCAGGCTTCAGGCGCAGCAAAAACGGCGGGAGCTTCGCGACTGCCGGCCACTGTTTCTTCTCCTGAAGCCTGTAGCCTGAAGCCTCTTCTCTTGTT
>JAUWQU010000377.1 GCA_030610965.1 Phycisphaerae bacterium | reverse complement strand
CTGAGTACAACGCTCAAGTTGGCCAGGGCGCGCGTATGTGAACTTTCATCCCATAGCATGGCGGCCAGGGATTCACGCCCCTGGGCCAGGAACTCCAGAATGCGTTTGGGCTCGAGCCGGTGCCAGCCGAGCAACTGCCGGCGCAGGTCGCCCAGGAACACACGGTTGAGCCGGTGCCAGGCCCGCACGGATCCGGAGGCCCGACGCAGTTCGATGTGGATTCCGTAGATGTCCTCCTCATCGGCCGGTTCGATGGTCAGCCGGACTTCCTGGCGGACGCCCAGATCGTAGGGCGCCAGCCAAACGGTTCCTTCGATGCCCATCGCTTCCAGCCCCTTGACGGACTTGCGGAACGTCGTGAGCTTGTCAGTGCTGAAGCGCCCGATGCTGCCCTCGGCATGGGCGTCGAGGTACTCCAGCAGATATTCCGCGACGCCGTTGGCGGTCTTGGCGCTGACGGTGAACGGCAGCGTGTCGCGTATGACCCCGTCGACCGGCTTCGGGACCGACCAGGTTCGCTTGTTGGCCGGCGCCGCCATTTGCCCGGCCAGGTACGCCGGGATCAACGCCGCAACCATCACCACCGCCAGGACCATGAACATGATCATGATCGCCTGGGAGCCGGAGTAGTTCAGCGTCATCCCTCCGAGCCAGCCCAGGGCGTCAAGAGCCGTCGCGACGCCTTGGCCAACGACATAGCCGAACACTGAGCCCATCAGCCCGTAGGTCATCGCCTCGGCGACGAACAGGAACCCCACGTGGATCGGCGCCAGGCCGAGAGAAGTGTAGATGTATATCTCATGCCGGCGCTCGGCGATCGAACTGAGCATGGTATTGAAGATGATCGACGCGCCGATGATCAGCGGAATCAGCAGGCTCTTGGGCGCCGACGGCAGCAGGGGGGTCGAGGCAAGCACCTGCAGTGGCTCGCCTTCGGCGCCGTAAACCACGCTGAATGCGAAACGGTCGGCCAGGCGTTCGGCCACGGCGCCAGCTTGCTCGGCGTCATCCGCGTGGATCGCCACCGATTGCAGCGTGCAGTTGCGTTGGTCCTCGAGCATCTCCCGCGGCAGGATCAACACGGCCTGGCCCAGGGCGGCGCGGAGTTCCTGATCGGCGACCGCCGCCGAGCCGGCTTCCTCAGCCGCGGCCATCTCTTGCAGCGTGCTGTTCCCGGACCGCGTCAGTTTAGACCGCGTCAGTTGGTCGCTTGTCATGGCTGTGTAGTCCAGCGGGGCGAGGGAGCGTCTGTCCAAGTCGCGCGCCTTGAGGTCGAACAGGTCGCCATCGAAGACATCGACCAGCTTCAGGGCTTGCCCGGCGACGAGGATACTGTTGCTCGGCTCAACGCCCAGGTGCTCGGCGGCCTGTCTCGCCACGTAGCAGCCGCCGCCGTCGGCGAAACTGTCCCAGTGGGGCAGAATCTCCTGAACGCCGGAAACGTCTGACTCGGCGCTATCGAGGCCCAACGCCGAGAAAAACTCCACGTGCTTGCCCGTGTTCGGGTTCACGGCGTTCAGTCGCCACTGGTTCGTCGGCACCGACCACCACATTCGGCCGACAATGTCGTCTCGCTCGATGCCGTCGACGACGCCGATCAAGCAGTTTCGTACGGCGTCCAGCGTTGCGGCCGGAAGGGGACGCGAGTTGGCCTGGCGGATCAGTACGCCGGTGAAGCCGGCCTTCTGGTCCAGGGCGTACTGACGGTAGCCGCTATACTGGCTGGTCGAAACGAAGCACAACAGGGCGAAGGTGATCAGCACAACGGTTATGCTCGTCAGAACCGTACGCAGCTTGCGCCGCCGCATGTTGGCGATGCTCAGGCGGATCGCGGTGCTCAGCACGCCCAGACGGGACGTCTTGGCGCTGCTGGACTCGGCCCGGCCGGAGCGGAGTTTGGCCAGTTCGGACTCGAACTTGCGCAATACCAGCAAGATCACCAGCAGGCTCATGGAGATTATGCCGAAGGCCATGATGATCGTCAGCGGCTGGGTGGCGATCTTGAACGCCGGATGGAAGCTCCAGAGGATGCCCGTCATGATCACGAAGATGATGAGCGTCGCGACGATCTGGTTAACGATCTTCGCCGCCGCAACCATCAGACGCTCCATCACCGCGGAAAACGGCACCAGCAGCAGCAACATCAGCACCGCGCCGCGGACGACGTCGTTGGCCGTATCGAGCACAGCCTGATAGACGCGTGCTTCGGTGGCCAGCGCGTCGCCGGCGTCGCGGACGAACGCCGCACCCCGGTCGGCCTCCAACTGGGCTTCGGCCTTGGCAAGTCGCTTGCCGGACCTCGCGTGCATCTCGTTGATTGCCGTGCTGGTGATCCCGGCGTCGGCATAATCGGAGATCCGGCGTTTATCGAGACGGTGCCAGTCCTTGGCGGCCTGGTACAGCGGGTCGGCCGGGAGCGGGTCGCCGACGCGGAAGCCCTTGATGAGGTTGCGGATCGACGTGTCGGGGTTGGCCGCCGGGTCGCCCATGTTCAGCAACGCCATGCGGTTGCGGGTAATGCCGGCCCGCAGGATGAGTTGCCACTGAATCTTCGGCTCGAGCAGGCAACTGACCATGCCGTCATAGACCATCAGGTTGATCCGCTTGGGCGCGCTTTGGGAGCGTGCGTCCAGAAGGCTGGCGTTGGGCAGAGGCATCAGGTAACGAGGGTCTTGCAGGCCCGCGACGGTCAGTTCCCCGCAGGAGAACACTACGCCGCGAAAAGGCGTCTTGCTCTTATGGCCGTAGGCGAAGGTGTTATGGAGTTTGACGCCCCGCCCGGCGCGCCTCAGGTCGATGGCGCGCGTGATGGCGCCATGGTCGTCAAGTTTGTAGGATTCCAGGTGGAATCCCCCCAGCCAACTGCGCGGGCTGGCGGGGATGAACTGGAACAGCGCTCGTCCGTCCGGCCCGGTGAAACGGAACTCGTATCGCCGCATGCCGGCCGCTGGCGGCCAACCGGAGGGCGTGAACCCGCCGGTGGTGAACGGACCGAGGACCAGCGTGGACAGGTACCCTTCCATCGGCAAGCGCGGCACCGGCGTTCCGGGGGAGATGTCCACGGTGATCGTACGGACCCGCACCCACTCGGGTGCCATGGTGGGGCTCTGGCTGATGTGGAAGTCCTTGTGGTAGTCCTTGACGGTGTCCTGGTCGCCGGCGCCGGTCAAGGCATCGAGCATCGAGATCGTCGCGTCGATTTGCGGCCCCAGCCGCGACCAGTCCAGTCGCTCCGCCTGGTCGAAGGGGGTGTCGACGCGATGGCGGTAGCCGTTGAGGGTAGCCCAGGTTATCGAGTGGATCTGGAAACTCGCCACCGGGGTAATCACCGACACGTCGCCCTGCGTGTGCGTGTCGGCTGTACGCAGGTCCGTGAACGGCCGGAGGTTCACGGCGCGTCGCTGGGCCTCGTCGGGCCAGACCTTCTCGGGGGCCCTGTTGACCTTCGCTTCCACCCATTGCTGGAACGGCCTGGCGTTTCTGCCCTGGCTCATGATCAGGAACCTGCAATACAGCTGTGGTCCGACGCACATGCCCGCGTCAGACAGATCCAGCCCGAGCATGAAGCCGATCGGCCGGGTGGTGGCCTTGTTCCTGCCTTCGGTGGGCTCTAAACCCAGCGCTTCGGTCAGTTCGTTCCGCATCTGGCGTCGCCGCTCGGATGTGTCGGCCACCGCCCTGGCCTGCTCGTACTGGCCTTTTATGCGGTTCCAGGCCAGAGCCCACAGTTCGGCGACAAGTTGGGCCTGCTCGTCGGCGACTGCCTTTCCGGTCAGCAGGCACACCTGCGCGCCGCGGTACCTGGATCGTCTGGCTTTCGCCTTCGTAATCCCCTGCTTCACCTCGTTGGTCTGCTCCAGCACACGGAGAGACTGCAGTTCCGTGTCAGCGGCCACGACGACCTTGTCCACTTCGTCCCGGACGAAGGTGTGGATGGGTTTGAACTTCGGCTCGTGAAGGTTGGCCGGGGGCCTGTCGTAGGCCAAGCCCTTCACCATGTTCCAGGCGGCCTCGTACTCTTGAAGGACCTTGTTGTCCTCGCGGAGCGAGTCGGCGCGTTCTTCCTCGGTCACCGACAAGGCGCCGGCCATGTGACGGATGCCGAGAATGTTGATGGACTGTGCGTCGAGGAACCCCACCAGCACCGGACGAGCAGGCGGGTTGGCCGTGAAATGCCGCAGGAGGGTCAACCCCATTGCGGTATCGACCGCGACGTCGGCGCCGGGGGCCAAGTCGGGCACGACGGACATCGCGTCGATCGGCACGCAGATCGCCAGGGCCTTGCGGCCCATCGCTTCGGGTTTCGGCTTCACCAGGGCGTAGATGTTCCGCGCCTCGACCGTCTCCCACTTCGATTCGCAAACCAGCGTGCCTTCAGGGATCGAACCGGCCCGCAACTTCGTGGCTAGTTCGCTGTCGCCGGGCACGCAGAATCGGGGCAGGTATACCGGCAGCGGCAGCAGGTGCGACGCGGCGTCGCGCTGATCGGTTTGCGGGTCGGCCAGCAGGATGATCGCCTTTGCCCCGGCCTGGACCGCCCGTCGCCATCTCTTGCCGGCCGACATTTCCATCACGGCAATCTGCCCGCGGAGACTCCTGGCGGGAATATCCTCCATCTCGCCACCCTTGACGTAGGTGAGCTTGCCGCTGATCCCGCCGCGCGGCGTGCTATGCAGCCGGACGGCGGCCGGCCAGAAGGGGTAGACCTTGTGCGGCGTGGGGTTTGCCTTGGGGCCGACCAGCAGTTCAGCCTTCTTCGTGCGGGGGACGACCACGTCGAACGTGTGCTGCCAGATTCTCAAGCCGACGTCGGAGGCCTCGCCGATCTGTTCGATCTGCTCCAACAGCTTGGCGGAGACTTGCTTGTGCTCTTGCGAGCCGACGACGCGCGACCCCACGCCGGCGATCCATTCGGTCGCTTTGCGGACGTCTTTGACGGCTTGGGAGGGTCCCGTCGGCGCGGCGAATACCG
>JAUWQU010000493.1 GCA_030610965.1 Phycisphaerae bacterium | reverse complement strand
ATAGATCACTCCGGGGATGACGAAGTAGAAGTTCAGGCGGCGCAGCGTGAGCATGTCAAAGCCCAGCGCCCTTTGCAGCAGGTAGCCTAGGCCGACCAGCAGCAGCAGCGGCAGGACGATGAAGTAGAGTATCTCCGCCAGTTGCACCGGCAGGTCGATCCAGGCAAGGCTTAACATATCGGCCAGGGCTGTCGCGTCCATGGCCCGCCACTGTATCTTCCGGCCGCGACGATTCCAAGGCCGCCGCGCGGGATGCGAGCCGCAAAGAGAAAGGGCGCCCCGGCGACGGTCGCACCTCGAGCGCCCTTGTGCGGCTGCGCGGCGAATTACCCGGCTACTGCCCGGCCTGGTCCGAATCGAGAAGTTTCATGTATTCCTCGTAGAGCTTCGGGCTCTTCTTCTTCATCTCGGCCTGCCCGGCGAAGGTTATGTTGAGCTCGCTGCCGTCCTTGAGGATGCGGACCTGGATTCGCCCCTTCTCATCGACGTCGAACTGCCTGCTGACGGGTGCCACGGCCCGCGCTATTATCCCTCGGGCGGCCTGGGCCTCCTGGCGTGTCCTCTCGGTCAATTCCCGGATGTGCTGCTCGATCTCCTTCTGGAGTTTCTCGGCGGCGGCCTGGATTTCAGCGACCGCGGCGTTGGCTTCCGCGTCAGCCTGCGCCATCGGTCTGATTCCGCGGAGAATCGACATTCCCAGAACGCCGCCCTCCAGGTATTCCTCGTAGACGTACTCGATCTCGCCGGTCGGCCTCTTGCCTGGCGTCAGGTCGATCACCTTTTGCTTGCCGCCGCGCAGGGTCGTCAGAGCCAGCGCCTCGCCCGGCTTGCATTTGCGCACCGCCTGGATGAACTGCACGACGTTCTTGACCGGCTTGTCCTTTCCAATCATGACGATGACGTCATAGCGGTCGAGCCCCGCCTTGTCGGCCGGGCTTCCCTTGGCGACGTTGCGAATCATCACGCCCCTGTCCTTGAGCCTGAGCTGGGACGCGACGGCCGCCAGAACGGGGGTGACCTGAATGCCCACGTACCCCCAGTCCGGCCTGATCGCAACGGCGGCGCCATTGGCGCCGGGGCTGATTCCGGTCACCACAGCGCCGTTGGCGTCGCCGTCGACCTTTACGGTCAGGCTGATCGTCTTCGTCTCGACCGCGACGGGGGCATTGGCGTCGGGGCTGATTCCGGTCACCACAGCGCCGTTGGCGTCGCCGTCGAGCTTGACGATCATCCAGGACGGTCGCAGTTTCTTCGCGGCGGCCAGGGGAAGGCACGCCATCCCGATAGCCATCGCCATCGACAGTATTATTCTCGTTCTCATTTCCAGTCTCCTTGCTTTCCAGCGGACCTGGGTCAGAGGTCTTCGCCCAGGGCCCGCACGAGTTGTCCCCACGTCCGCCGCGTCGTTATGCGCTTCGCTCAGCCGCATCGATCGCCCCGGCGCCGTTCACACGTCGGTGGCGGCGTCCAGCACGCTTCGCACTTTGTCGGTCAGGCCGCGGATGCTGAATGGCTTCTCGATGAAGTCCGTCTCGTCGTCCAGTATGCCGTGGTGGGCGATCACGTTGTCGGTGTAGCCGGACACGTAAAGCACGGCCAGGCCAGGCCTGTCCTTGTGGAGGCGGTCGTAAAGCTCGCGACCGTTGAGTTTGGGCATTACCACGTCGGTAACGAGCAGGTGAATCTCCCCGTCGAACTTGTCGGTGATTTCGACGGCCTGCTCGGATGTGCCGGCCTCCAGGACTTCGTAGCCGTGCCGCTGGAGGACCTCGCAGGTTAGGTCGCGGACGATCCCTTCATCCTCGACGACCAGAATCGTCTCGCCCTTGTGCTCGACCGGGCCGGCCTGCAGCGCCGGCCGGGCATCCGCGGAAGCCTCGACGCGGGGCAAGTAGACCTTGAACGTCGCGCCGCGGCCCGGTTCGCTGTAAACCCAGATGCCGCCCTTGTGCTGAAGGACGATTCCGTACACCGTCGCCAGCCCCAGGCCCGTGCCCTTGCCCGATGGCTTGGTCGTGTAGAACGGCTCGAAGATCTTCTCCTGCGTCCGGTCGTCCATGCCGACGCCTGTGTCGCTGACGGCGAGCATGACGTAGGGCCCGGGCGGGATGTCCGGATGGGTCCGCGCGTGGGACTCGTCGAAGGCCACGTCGGCGGTCTCGATCGTAAGTAGTCCGCCGCCGGGCATGGCGTCCTGGGCGTTCATCGCCAGGTTCATCAGGACCTGGTGGACCTGGCCCGGGTCGGCCCGCACGCTGCCCAGCGGCTCGGCCAGGTGAAGTTCGATTTCGATGTCCTCGCGAGTGACGCGGCGCAGCATCGGCTCAAACTGGCGGACCTCGTCGCTGAGGTTCAGCACCGACACCTCCAGCAACTGCTTGCGCCCGAAGGCCAGAAGCTGCTGGGTAAGGCTCTGTGCACGCTGCCCCGCCTGATGGATCTGATCCATGTCGGCATACAGCGGATGCTCCTTCGGCAGCGACACCAGCGCCAACTGCGAATAGCCCATGATCGGCGTAAGGAGGTTGTTCAGGTCGTGGGCGATGCCGCCCGCGAGCCGACCGATAGACTCCATCTTCTGCGACTGACGCAACTGCTCCTGCACCCGCTCGTGTTCCTTGGCCGCGCGGAGAAGGTCCGTAATATCCCGGCCGTAGATGTTCGCGTATCCCGCCTCGGCGATTGGCGCGACGTTCAGCGAGAACGCCCGCTTGCCGCAACTGACCTCGACCTCGGCCGCCTGGCCCGACTCGATCACGGGCCGCCACTGCTGCCAGAGGTGCTCGGGAACGGATTCACCGACGGCCTTGCCCCAACAATCCAACAGCACGCCGGCCCCTTCGTTGGCGTATGTCAGCACTCCGTCATTGGTCACCCGCATGACGGGGTTGGGATTCTCGGCCGGGAAACGGGCGAGGCTGCATATTTCTTCCATCGCCCGCTTTTCCGCCGTAAAATCCTTGAAGATGGCAATGACCTCGCCCGATCCGATCTTGAAGATGTAATTCTCCAGCCACAGGTTGGGCGTCTGGTCGTCTTGGTAAATCGCCACCGGCAGGCTCTCGGCCCGGCCCGTCCGCCAGACGCGCCGCAGCAGGCCAAGCACACCCATCTGCTCGACGCTCGGGAAGACATCCTCGACGTTTTGGCCGATGATGTCGTCCTTAGTCTTGCCCAGGATCGTCTCGCCGGCACGGTTGATATCGCGGAAGAAGAAACTCTGCCCGTCGGTGCTGGCCTCGTAAATGGCCACGCCGGAGCCCATGTTGTCGAAAAGCTCCCGGAAGCGGGCCTGACCGGCCTTGAGGGCGTCGATGGCAAGGTGACGCTCGGTGGTGACCTGAAACAGCACCGAGATACCTTCGTCGTTGGGGGACACCCGCATGTCGTACCAGTTCTGGTAAGGGGCCATGCCGAAATACGTCTCGAAGTGCATCCGCCGGCCGGTCCGCAGTGCATCGAGGAACTTCTGCTCGAAGAGCGACCCCTTGATCTCGGGAAACGCTTCATTCGTCAGGTGCCGCCCGACCACGTCCTTGACCTTGCGCCCGAGCAGGTTCTCGGCGGCCTTGTTGAAGTAGGTTATCACCAGGTCGTTGTCGAGCGAGAAGAAGCCCTCGCCGATGCTGGCCAGGATGTTCTCAAGCCGCGAACTCAGGGCCTTCGGGCCTTCCTTGGCCTCGGGGCTTTGGGCATCGCTAGACTCGGATGTATCACCCATTCAAGGTCTCCTTCAGCACGGCGATTTGTCATCCGGCGCCGCAAGGCGCGGGTTCGACGATTCCGGACGCATGCGCAAACGCCAACCCCGTCCTGACGCTCGCTCCACACTATGATAGCCCGATTCCGAAACACAAACCGGCAAATATCTCTAAAAATCTCCGCTACCATATCTTACGGCCACTTGCTCGGGACCGTGCCGCCCCGCCGCCCCCTCGGAACGGGCAGGATTGGCCCGACGCAAACCTAGCTCGGCCGGACCGTTGCAAACCCTCCCGGGCCGTGGTCGACATTTCTTCCTGGCGGATCATAACACATTCGACAACCATCAATTGATAGCGTCTGAGGCTTCAGGGGGAAGGCTTCAGACTTCAGGCTACAGGCTTCAGGAGAAGAAACAGCGGCCGGCAGTCGCGAAGCTCCCGCCGTTTTTGCTGCCCC
>JAUWQU010000281.1 GCA_030610965.1 Phycisphaerae bacterium | reverse complement strand
TGCTGCGCCATGCCTACATGAAAATGGACTGGGCGAAGCAGGGCCTGAGCCTCCTGGCCGGGCAGACCTGGGACGTGATCTCGCCGCTTAACCCGACCGTGCTGAACTACTCGGTCCAGTGGTGGGCGGGCAATATCGGCTACCGGCGACCCCAGGTCCGCCTGACGAAGATCTGCGACCTCGGCGGCGGGACCTCGCTGAAGTTCGAGACGGCCCTGGCGCGAGCCATCGGCCGAGACAGCGGCTTCGATCCCGGCGACAGCGGGGAGGACTCGGGCCTGCCAAGTTTTCAGGGACGAGCCAGCGTGACATTCCCGTTCCTGGCCGGCCAGAAGGCCACCGTCGGCTTTTCGGGCCACTACGCCCGCGAGGAATATGACACCGACGCGACCGGACGCAACCAGAAGGCCGACAGTTGGTCGGGGAACCTTGACTTTCAACTGCCGATCGTATCCTGGCTGCGGATCAAGGGCGAGATGTTCACCGGGGAGAACCTGGACGCCTATCTGGGCGGCATAGGCCAGGGCGTGGTCATCGCCGGCGGCAGGCTTACGGAGATTCAAGGCACGGGCGGATGGATCGCGGCTTCGCTGGGTCCGTGGGAATCATGGTCGTTCAACGTGGGATACAGCGGCGAGTTCATCGACGACGGCGACGTGATCAACGCCAATACCCGGACGTGCAACTCGGCGATCTTCGGAAACGCGATCTACAAGATAAACCCCAACACTTCGGTTGGCGTGGAGGTCTCCCGCTGGCGAACGGATTACACGGGCGAGGACGCCGGCGACAGCCTGCGCGTCCAGACCTCGTTCATCTACCAGTTCTGACCTCGATAACGGCTTCTTCTTGCCTTTGCTTCTTGTCGGCCTACCCCTTGCCGTTAAGCTCGCTCGCGCCGACGATGCGGATGGAGTTCTTGCCGGACTCCTTGGCCTGCCGCAGGGCGAAGTCGGCGCGGCTGAGAAGCTCCCGGACGCTCTTGCCGTCCCACGGATAGCTGGCCAGCCCGCCTGAAATGGTCAGCGAGCCGCGCGCCTCGGGCCCGAGGCTGCGGAAGGCGTGCCTATGCACGGCTTGTCTGAACCTGTCGGCCAGCGCGTAGGCTGTCTCGGGCGGCCTGCTGTTGGGCGAGCGGGGCTTGTCGGCGTCCCAGAACAGCACCGCGAACTCATCGCCCCCGATCCGCGCCACGATGTCCTGGGCGCGGGTGATCTGCCTCATCATCCTGGCCGTGTCGCGGAGGATCTCGTCGCCCGCGGCGTGGCCGTAGGTGTCGTTGTACCGCTTGAAGTCGTCGATGTCGTACAGCAGGCACGTCACGCGGAACCCCTCGGCCTGGGCGCGGAGCAGGATGCGGTCGGTGGCATCGTAGAAGTACCGGCGGTTGAAGGCGCCGGTCAAGTGGTCGGTTATCGACAGCAGGTGCAGGCCGCGGGTCCTCTCGGCGACCGTCAGCAGCGACGGCAGGCACTCCTGGGCGAAGGCGAGGTAGGCGTCCGCGGTTCGGCTGCGCCGCGGCACGCCCAGCGGAACCAGCACGCGCGGCATCTTGCCGGCCGCCAGAAGCAGCGGCCGGGCGCCTGCGCCCGCGCGATCCGAAGGCACCCAGGTAACGGGGCAGCCCACGAGCGCCCCGACAACGCGGACCAGGTGGCTGTACATCTCCTGGAGGTCCTGGGCCGCGTCGATCAGCTCAGCCAGTTGGCGGGCAGGGGCGGCCGCGCCGTTTACGCCCTGCTGCGGCGCGGGCACGTCGGCCGCGAGGCGCAGCTCGGCGATGTCCCGGACGCCGAGCGGATGGATGAAGTAATTGTCCAGCGGCGAGCCCAGGAGGTGGCGCACCTCGGCCTCGCCTGTCGGCGGGCATACGGCGAACAGCCGGGCGCCGGCCTGGAGGCGCCGCGCGGCGCGGCAGAGCCCGGCGAACTCCGGCCGGGGGCCGGCGAGCACAACCGCCGACCAGCTTCGCCTGCCAAGCTCGTCCATCGCGTCGTACGGCTCGGCCAGGGCCGTGTGCGGCGTGTCGCCCAGCAGCCGGTGCAAGTCCTCGCCGACGTGCCCGTCGGCCAGCAGGAGGAGGTCTCCGCCGGTGGTCATTGCTCATCCTCCAGCAGGGCGGCGAGTTCCTCGGGCGTAAGCAGGTCCTGTCGCGTCTTGGGCCGCTTGGGCTCGGGCGTCAGCACGACTCGCTTTTCCGCGGCCAGGCTGCCAGCCGATTCGTACCGACCTGCGTCAGGGCTTGCCGGAGGGCTCTCTTCTGACCGTTGGGGTGCAGGGGCGCCCTCCGATTCGTACCGACCTGCGTCAGGGCTTGCCGGCGGGCCTTCTGCTGGGGGTTCAGTTTGGGCCGCGGGGGCTTCCTCGGCGGCCAGTGATGCGAGGATGGCGGGGATGTCCTTCAACTCGACGCGCCGCAACGGCGCCATGGCCTGCCCGTCTGTGCCCCGGGCGTCGCCGGCGACGGCGAACGTTTGAACTTCCATCCGCCCGGCCAGCTCCAGAAGACGTTGATGAATGCCGCTCATCGCGCGAAGGTCTATCAGCAGAACCGCGACGGGCGAGGCCAGGATCTCGGCGGCGGCCTCGTAGCCGCCGGCGACCCGCACGGCCTGCCAGCCACGAGAGCAGAGCCGCTCGGCGCGAGCACCCACAAGCGGGTCGCGAGACAGCACCACCGCGCGAAGGGGCGACGAGTTTGAATCGCGTCCTTCCATATCGAAACTCTGCACCTCCACTTACCATCATACCGGCCAACGCCTTATTCGTCAATTCGCCTTCACGCCGGGCTACTTGCCAGACTTGTCCGCCGAGCCCGTCGCGGGCCTGGTGGAAAGGCCGCTTGCCGGCTGGGATGTCGGCGAAGAATTGCCGTCGGCCATGCCCAGCACGTCGAGAATCCCCCGGCCGAGGCGTTTGCGGCCCCTGGCGGCGTCGGTCAGGAACTGTCGCGTTCGGCCCGTCACGTCGCTGATGGCGGCGGGCGTTATCTGGATGTTTTCGTCGTCCTGCCAGAGCCCTCGCACGCGAAGTCGGCTGAAGCGTTCGGTCAGGTCCACCATCAGCCCGACGAGCGGCAGGCCCCTTAGGATGTCGCGCACGCGTTCGAAGAGCACGACGACGGCCACCGCGTCGATTTGTCCGGTCGATACGTTGATCGTGGCGCCCGGCTCGATGTCCACCGCCGCCAGCGGCAGGCTCAGCCGCGCCTGGTCAAGCGTGAACGTCGCTCCGCGGAAGTGGAAGAGGGCATCTCCGTCGGCGTTGCAGAGCCCGTCGGACTTCTCGAGCCCAGCGCTGCCGAGCAGGGCTGCCGCCAGTGGCGCGCCGCTCAGGTCGGCGCCCTCGATGAACGCCATGCCCTCGCCGGTCAGGTCGTTGGGGTCCGGCGAGTCCAGCCGGAAGTCCAGCATGCCGGTTACGATGCCCTGCTTGCCACCGGTTATCCGCAGATGCAGTTGCTGGAGGTCCACCCGCGCCGCCACCACCCGCCCGGTGGCTCGCCACTGGCCGTTGGGGTCCCTGTCGGCCCGGCCGGACACGATGACCCTTCCCCCGCCAAGCCGCCCGGTGAGCCGGCCAAGCTCGATGCTGTTTTCGCCTGCGACGAATCCCTCGGCCTTCAGGTTGGTGAAGTCGAACGTTCCGACACTGCCGAGCAGGGACAGTTGCGGGCCAAGGCCGACTTCTCGGGTGTAGACCGCCAGCCCCACGCTGGCCTGGCTGACCACCTTGCCATCGTTGCGGATCGTCAGCGTCGCGTCACTGACCAAGGCGCCGTCGATGTCCAGCAACTCGGCCCAGTCATCGCTCGTGGCGTTCAGCAGCGGCGGGCGGCAGACGCCATCGTCGCAATGGACGATCACCTCCACGATGCCGGCCCGCAGGCCGCGCACCACCGGGCGCGACGACAGCAGATTGTCCGGCGAAACCGTCACGCGCCTCGCCCGAAGCCACGCGCGGCCCTGCCGGTCGCACAGGACAACGTCCGACAACTCCAGCGGCTGGCCCGGGATTATATCGACGCGGCCGATACCCACCGTCCCGTCCCAGAAGCCCGCGACCCGGCGGTTGACCTGCCAGCGAACCAGCGCCGGGCCGATCCACCACTTGCCGGCTGCGGCCAAGACTACCAACACCACCCCAGTCCACAGTGCCGCCTTCACCAGCCGCCTGAGCCATCGAAGCTTCGTCTGCGCCATTACTACTCCGAACAAACCGTTTGGTTGTTGAGGCCCGTCGGGCCAAACGTACAATCATTGCTATGAATCGTGCGGCATGCAAGTTCGCGCTTATCGCGGCGGCTGCCTTGGCCCTCACCTCGGCCGGCGGGTGCGGCGAGCAGCCATGCCCGCCCATCGTGCTGGACACCAGCGGCATCGCCCCGGCCGTTAACTACGAGCCGCTGGCGGAAGTCCTCGCCGACTGCGTCCTGAGTAACGGCCTGGCCGACCGCGAGCAACTGCCCCGGTGCGCCGATACGCTGGACCGCCAACTCGCCATCCTGGCCGTGGCGGGCCCGACGGCCACGCCCAAGTTATTTCCCCGCCGCCAGGACGCCCTGGCCTACTGGTACAACGCCCACGCCGCGTGGTCGATGAAGCTCCTGCTGGCGAGGCGCTGCCCGCGGCTGATCGGCGCCGCGGCCATGCTCGATCGGCAGTTCCCCCTCGACGGCAGGACGATGCCGCTCAATGACATCGGCCGGATCCTGGCGGCCGAGGAGGACTTCCGCATCGCCGCCGCCGTGCCGGGCGCGACTACCAGCTTCGCCCGCCTGCCCAAGGCACCCGTCGAGCCGGACTGTTTCGGCGAGGCCGTCGAGCGTCGGTTCGCGGAATTCCTGGACGGTCGTCTACGCGTTTACATAGACGTCACCCGCCATCGAGTGCTGATTCCGCCGGTGCTGTGGCAGTTCCGCGACAGGCTGACGGGCCAGTACGACCGCAAGTACCAGACCCAAGGCGCCACACTCGTCACGGCCCTGCTGGCCTGCACGACCGGCTCCGCCCATCGACGCTTGCAGGAGGCGCTGGGCTACCGCGAAATCGAGGCCGTGTGCAACGAACTTCTGACGGCCGAGCATAAAGATAAGGATGACGCCAGCCGGTAGCCGGCTTGCCACGGCGTAGCCAACGGCGAAGCCGGGTAGCCAGTAGCCGGTAGTCAGTAAAGCGGAAACGATCTTCCGCCCTGAGGCATGCTCGCTTCAGCGAGCATGGCGCTCGGCAGCAGTGGGTACCCGGGAACAAGGATCCGGTGCTGCAATCGCAAACTGCGCCCTCAGGACGGGGACACTGCTCCCGGGCCCCGATCACAGGCAGCCGGCTGCTGACTACCCTCCTTCGCCAAGGCTACGGAGGGCTGCGCCGGCTTCCAACACCGCCTTACCGCCTGCCCGCCTTTCGTCCGCCTGGGGTTTTGCGCGGGGTTGGCTTGTCCTTCTTGGGCTTGGCCTCGAGGGCGGCGAGGACCTTGTGGGCCTTCTTCATGTCGGCGACCTTGAAGACCGCCGTCGTCCGCCCGTGTGCCGCCCCGGCCGTGGCATAGGCGTACGATATGTTGATGTGCTGGTCGGCCAGCTTCTGTGCGATCGAGGCGAACGCCCCCGGCTCGTTTCGCAGCTCGAGCACGAGCACCTCGGTCTCCGTCCAGCGGTCGTGCGTACGGCCCAGCACGTCGCGGGCCAGGTCCGGCTGGTCGCAGACTATCCGAAGCACGCCGTGCTCCATCGAGTCCACAAGGGTCAGCGCGATCATGTTAACTCGCGAACGAGTCAACTCCTCACACACCGAAGCCAGCACGCCGGGCTTGTTGACCAGGAACACCGAGAACTGCGTCGCCACTCGCATCATCCCGCTCTCCTTTGATCCGCATCCTCGCATCCGATGATTCACTGATAACTAT
>JAUWQU010000580.1 GCA_030610965.1 Phycisphaerae bacterium | reverse complement strand
CGTTCGGTAGGACCAGCGGACGGTGATGCGTCCGCCGGATGCCACCGTTGCCGTGAGCCACTCGACCCCGGCCGGGCGGTTACCTACCCAATCGCCGTCGGCGTCGGTTTCCATCTCGCAGGCGTTTGACAGGTCGGGCGTCTCAAGCCACATTGTGCCCACCACGGGTCGGACCACATAGGTGTATCGCGCCAGCGGCCCATGGCCCAGGCCGACCAGGCTGATTGCGACCGCATCGCACTGGGCGTAGCCGACGGGCGTGGAAAAGTCCACGCGTGAGATCCCGCCACTACCGCGATAGACGCGATGGCCATGGGAGAGCCCCGGCCAGTGGCAGCCCGGCAGGGATCGCGGCGGCCAGGCGCAGAATGGGAACGATGCGCCGCCGATCATGAGATGCTCGCCCCGCTACGGCCGACGGATGCCGGCGAGACGGTGTACGACGCCCGCTCGGTGGCCGCGTCCTCGGCGTCCAGGAAACTCGCCTGGCCCGTGGCCTCGTCGAAGGTCATGTTCCCGGCAAGAACCGCGACCGCTGAACGCATCATGCGGCCAACCCAGTCCTCGGCCGGAACCAGTGTCGTGCCATTCCAGTAATGCAGGCCGGTGGCGAGCCGCCAGTCAGTCTGCGCGGGCGAGCCGCCGCCCTGGGCGTAGAGGTCCAGCCAGTAGAAGCCGGCCGCGACGGCGGGAAAGTCACCTTGCAGGGCGACGACGCCGCCGGCAGCCGCGGAGACCTCCGACAGGGCGATGTCATACGTTGCCCAATGCGCGACGACGTACGCTTCCGGCGTCGCGGCGGCCAGCCACTGGCCCACCATGTTCCGCACGATGGCATAGACCGTCTCGGCCCCATCGTCGTGGATGATTTGGATTTCATTAGCCATTGATGCGGCCTCCTCTGACGGGGCGAACGTAGTAGGTATCAGCGCCTCCGGCGGTTGCTATAACAATCTTACTCGTCTGGTAATCGACGTAATGAGGAAAGCCAGCCTGCGTTCGATACGGGCTGCTGGTCCAATACCTCCCAGTTATGCCATTGGCGAACGCCGCCGGATGCATCGTCGAACCGCCCCATACCGCTACGCTCACTTGTTCGTAAAGGTTCGGCAGCCGCCAGTCCGTGAACCCCGCGTATTCGAGCGCGAGGCAGTCGGCCACGGCATCCGCCCAGGCCATCGTCGCCGGGGTTGTCAGGTTCGCCGCCGAGGCCGTCCAGACGGTCTCGCGCCAGTACGTCCCATCCGGCGGTTCCTTCGCCCCGACCCCGCCGGGGCCGTTGGCGAGAATGCAGACGTAGAACAGTGCATCGGGATCGCCGTCGCCTACCACCAAATCACCGGCAACGTAATCCGTACCGTTATCCCATTCGCCCTCGGCCGATTGAATCTGATTCGTCGCGTGTATACCCGTCGCGCCGGGGATGATGAGTTCGGGCTGCTTGACCCATTGCAGACCCGTCGCCCGGTCGCTGACGGTCCCGTTGCCGTTGTCGACGAACCGCGTCGCTCGCGGGCTGCCGGCCTCGAAATAACCATCGTCGCCGTTGGCGTAGCTCGTCGTCTGCCCGGTGCGCGGCAGCCAGTGTTTCGGGGGTTCAGTTCTCATTGTTTTGGTAGCCCGTTCTTTTTGGTAGCCTGTAGCCGGTAGCCAGTAGCCGGTGAAGAGGCAAGCCCATGGGCGGCTCTGCCTGTTTTCACTGGCTACCGGTTTCCTTTGGTAGCCGGTAGCCCGTAGCCGGTCCTTCCTGGTAGCCGGTAGCCCGTAGCCGGTAGCCGGTGAAGAGGCAAACCCATGGGCGGCTCTGCCTGTTTTCACTGGCTACCGGTTTCCTTTGGTAGCCGGTAGCCCGTAGCCGGTCCTTCTTGGTAGCCCGTAGCCGGTAGCCGGTAGCCGGTGAAGAGGCAAGCCCATGGGCGGCTCTGCCTGTTTTCACTGGCTACTGGCTACCGGCTACCGGCTACCAAAAGAAACCGGCGACCAACCCTAGTTTCCCGTTATCGCGACCGGGCCGCTGTAGATCCGCCCATTGACCTCGGCCATGACGTAATACGTGTCATCGTCGGCGACGTCGATGTTCATCACCACCAGGCCGGTTGCGTCGGAGATGACCTCGTAGTCGGCATCGGCCGTGATCTCCCGAAGCTCCGTGCCGGTAATGACCGAGAAGTCCGCCTCTGCCACCGGCGCGCCTTCGTAGCTGGTCGAAAGCCAGCACCGGACGCGGAACTGCGCGGCGAGGTTGTTGCCCGCCGCGTCCTCGACCTGGATGGCCATCGTGCCGGTGCCATCGGCGTCGTCGGTGCCGGTGAGGTCGAGCTGCGGGATCATGTCCTGCGCCGCGTCATTGAGCCCGGCCAGGCCGTGCTCGTGCAGGGCGTCGGCGTTGGAGGCCGCGCCGGCGACCAGCGTGTTGAGGTTGGCGGCGGTCATGGCGGACCGCAGAGCGAACACGGCCGAGGCGCGAAGGTCGGTGATGTCGTCGCAGTCATAGCTGCCGCCGGCGGTGATGATCGTCGCCAGCGGGATGTGCGGCGTTGTCGACGCACCTGGCAGGCCGGTCGCGTTGCACACCAACCGCAGGGCGGCGGAGTCAATGTCGAGGTAGATATAGTTCGTGGCGTCGTCGGTCAGCGCGTTGCCCGCGGAGCCGGCGTAGGAGTATGTGGCTTCGCCGTCGCCCGCGGAGCCGGCGCGGACGCCGAAGGTAAGCGCACCGTCGCGGAAGACGCGAAGGCTGTTGGATATGGCCTTGGCAAGCGTCAGCAGGCGATGCCGCTGGCGCTGGCCCTCGGTGAAGTAGCTGGCGTCGCCGGGCGAGTGATACTTCAAGTCGGTGTCGCTGTCGGTCGTGCCGTGAAGGGCGTTGGCCTCGGCGTCGGTCAGTTGCAGTTCGCTCATGGCTCAGATGTCCTTTGAAGGGGTCATTGAAAGCACCAGCGTATGGGCTATCGGGTCGTAGGAGGCGACAGCCAGGTCGTCAGCCGGGGCAGCGTAGCCGTCGACTCGCACGGTCGCCTCGAAGGCCGGCGAGACGTTGCCGTGGGCGTCCTCTATCTCCACGCGGATCGGGTAGACGCCTCGGTCGAGCGGGTCGCTGACGCAGGTCAGGTAGTCGATGCCGAAGCCCCAGGCCCAGCCCCAGGACACGCCCCAGCCGGGGGCGTTGGAGCCGCTGTAGCCCCAGCCGCCGTTGGCCCAATCGAAGCCCCAGCCGGTAGCGCCCTGGCCGGCGGGGAAGATCGGCGCCTCGTGAATGCGGATGTCGGCGTCCGAGCAGCCGGGGCCGCCGCGGAGGATGCGCCACTTGTCCGTCGGCGCCCGGCCGTCGAGCAGGTCCCGCCGCAGCGCGACGGTCAGCCTGTTTCCGCAAAGGGCAGGCACCGCGAAGGCATCCTGGAAGTAGTCGGTCTGCTCGTCGCCGGCATCGACGGCCAGCAGCAACACGGGGTCGTTCGGGCCCGGCTGCGGCAGGAGGAATTGCACCTGCCCGTCGCGGGGGCTCTACCAGCCGGCCAACTCGCCGGCGAGGTAGCACTGCACGACCTTACCCGCGTGGGCCGTTCTGGC
>JAUWQU010000225.1 GCA_030610965.1 Phycisphaerae bacterium | reverse complement strand
TGGTACCGCGTCGGCCCGCTGGCGCGAATCAACACCGCCAAGTTCATCGACACGCCCGAGGCCGAGGCCGCCCGCAAGGAGTTCATGGCCGTCACCGACGGCAAGCCGAACAACGTGACCATGGCCTACCACTGGGCGCGGATGATCGAGCTGCTGCACTCGATGGAGAAGATACAGGCCCTGCTCAACGACCCGGACCTTCAGGGGACGGACCTGGTCGTAAAGGGCGAGCGGCGAAGCGAGGCCGTCGGAATCCTCGAGGCCCCGCGCGGCACGCTGTTCCATCATTACAAAGTCAACGAGGACGACCAGGTGACGATGTGCAACCTGATCGTCTCGACGACCAGCAATAACGAGCCGATGAACCGGGCCGTCCAGGGCGTGGCGCAGGAGTACCTGTCGGGCAAGCCGGAGATTACCGAGGGCCTGCTCATCCGCGTCGAGGTGGCGATCCGGGCGTATGACCCGTGCCTGTCCTGCGCGACGCACGCGCTGGGCAAGATGCCCCTGATTATCGAACTGTACGATGCCGACGGCAACCTGGTGGACAAAAAGGCGAAGCAATGACCGCTGAAGGCGGCGACGTGCTGGTGATCGGCTACGGCAACCCCGGGCGGATGGACGACGGACTGGGCCCGGCCGTGATCGAGGCCCTCGACGCACTCGCGCTTGAGGGCGTGGACGTCGATGCGGACTACCAGTTGATCGTCGAGGACGCCGCCGAGGTCGCGGCCCACAAGGTCGTGGTCTTCGCCGACGCCGCCGAAACCGGGCCGGAACCGTTCTTCTTCCGGCCGGTCGAGCCGAAGGCCGAGTTGGGCTTCTCCAGCCACGGCTGCGAGCCCGGGCAGATCATGGCGCTGGCCCACGAGCTTTTCAAGGCCGAGACGAAAGGTTATGTTCTCGGCATCCGAGGATACGAGTTCAACGAGTTCCGCGAGTCGTTGTCTGATCGGGCCCGAGCGAACCTCGTCGCCGCGACGGAGTTTCTCGTCGAGGTGCTTCGGGGCCGCGGCTTCGAGGCGGCGGCAGGGAAAGAAGATATCAACGCAGAGATCGCTGAGAACGCAGAGAAAAGAAGAGGCGTTTAGACAGGGATTACACAGATTACATGATTACACAGATTAGAAGACAAATATGCTGTCATCTGTGTAATCCCCCTCTAAAGCTGTTTCTTCTTCTCCGCGTCCTCCGCGTCCTCCGCGTTGGAAAAGCTTTGGGACAACATGAAAACAACCGCCGGTACGGCAAACCTTCGCCGGCGAGGCAAAAGAGGATCGACCATGCAAGACGGAAAACACGTGATAATGTACGTTGACGACGATCAGGACGTGCTGGACTGCACCCGCGTGGTGTTGGAAAGTAACGGCTACGTCATGGTCGAGGCCACCAGCGCCGAGGAAGGCCTGAAGCTCTACAAGACCGCCGATCCGGACCTGCTCATCGTCGATCTGATGATGGAGGAGGTAGACGCCGGCACGCAACTCGTCCGGGAGCTCAAGGCCGAGGGGAACACCAAGCCGGTCTACATGCTGAGTTCCGTCGGCGACGGCTTGAGCATGAACGTGGCCCCCGACGCCCTGGGCCTCTCCGGCGTGCTCCAAAAGCCCGTAGACAGCAACGTCCTGCTGACGCTGATCAAGGCCAAGCTGTCCCACTGAGTTGCGGCGGTAATCGGCGCAGGCCTGCGTAGCCGCAGGCGAAGCAGGGTAGCCTGTAGCCGGTAGTCAGTAGCCGGTTGTCGTCACGGCCTGTTCGCTTCAGCGAGCAGGGCCCCGACGCACGTCGGGGATAGCGGGTAACTTAAACCCCGGAATCCGGAACCGGAATCGCGGTGTCCGGCCCCGGAGATGCGGTGCCATGCTTCCATCCCAGCAAGCATGTCGGGGCGGTATCTTCGGTTGCAGCCCAAGCCTCTTTCATTGTTTCCTTGAATCCCCGCGTCACGGTGTTATCGTTCCCATCTGGGGCATTCCGGACGCAGGTGTTGTCGCCGGCCGGGGCTCGTCGCGGCAGCACAGGGAGACCGCACATGCTCATTCCGCTCAAGGTGGACGTGCCCATGGACCGCAGGCCGTGGGCCAACTACGCCCTTGTGGCCATCATCATCGCCGTCAGCCTGATTTGCTTTGATGACGTGGAACTGTTCTGCCGCCTGGCCGGGGCGGACCAAACGCACCTGTCGCTGGTTAACCCAATGGTGAGCACCGAGGAATTGCCGCTGCCGGTGCTGGCCGTCACGTCCTCGCTGCTGCACTCCGGCTGGCTCCACCTGCTGGGCAACATGTGGTTCCTGTGGGTCTTAGGAAACGCGGTGAACTACAAGCTGGGGCAGTTGGGCTACCTGGGTTTGTACCTTGTGGCCGCGCTGGCTGGCGGGATGGGCCACTACGCATTCGACGGCTCGCCCGTAGTGGGGGCCTCAGGCGCCGTCAACGGAGTGATAGGGGCGTTCCTGGTATTCTTTCCTCGTAACGACATGTTGGTGTTCTGGATTATCTGGATCAGGCCGGGCGTCAACCGGTTGTCCAGCGGCTGGATCATCCTGTTATGGCTTGTATGGGATGTGCTGCTGCTGTCCCTGGGTTTTGGTGGCAACACGGCGCTGTGGGCGCACGTGGGCGGGTTCGCGATCGGTTTCGCCATCGCGGCAGTCCTGGCCGTCACCGGCTGGGTCAGGCCCACGCCCGACGAGCAGACGCTACTGGAGGTGCTGGGCATCAGCCAGCGAAGCTGACGGCGCGGACGGCGTTCGGTGTAGGGATAGAGAATGAAACGGAATAAGAAAGCGGGCCTGCTGCTGGTGTGGTGATCCATGCCTGTATTATTATCGACATCATCGTGGAATAATCCGGATAATTTCACGATGATATCGATTTTGATCCAGGGCTTGAATCCGTGTTTCGCAGCCCGAAGGGAGGCGTGGCGCTGTGGGCGCATGTGGGCGGGTTCGTGGCCGGTTTCGCCGTGGCGGCCGCCCTCTTGCGGCCGCGGGATGGATCAGGCCCTCGTCCGACGAGCAGACGCTCCTGGAGGTGCTGGGCGTCGGCCAGCGGAGATGACGGCGCGGACGCCACCACGAGGAGGGTCTTGGAAAACATGCCACCCGCCCTAGCCCTCGCGGTCCCTCTTGACAAGCACGACGAAACCTTCCTGTTCGAAATGATGATCGTTGGTCAATATCTCGGAGATCCCTTTGGCCTCCATCACGTTCATTGAAATGCAGTCCGTCAGGCTGTACTTCTTATCCTGACGAGCATCGTACTTTCGCAGCCCCGCAAGAAAGCCATCCCTTGTCTGAGGCGCGACCTCCACGTTCGGATTGTCCAAGATTGCCTGCACCATCCTCACCGCCGCTTTGCGAAGCGATTGGCCGCGCGGGCTGAGCGCGTTCAGGAACTCGGCAAGCACTTCGTCGGTCGTGACGATAACCGCCTCACCGAGACCTTGCTTGGCAGCCTTGGCGGGACCGCTCCACTGGTCGCCGGGCATGGCAATTGCGATCCAGTACAAGGTGTCCGCGAAGACGGTTTTCATCGCCGGGGCGTTCCATATAGGTAGTGGTCCAAGTCGTCCGTCAGGTCGGCAGGAAGCTTATCCCATTCCTCCTTGGGGACTTCTGCGGCAATTGACGCCAGAACATCTTCTATCGATGAAGCAGTCGTGTCGAACTGAGTGGCCCCAGGGCGCACGATGTCCAACGAGTCTACTTGGACGAACCGCTGCAATTGCCCCGAAGCCGCATGTTCTCCCCGCCCCTTGACCAACAGGCGAATCGACCTGTGGTCTTTCAAGGCTGATGTAACGATCTCCTCCTGGTCGTCCGTGAACGAGACGGATACTGGCGTGCTGTCTTCTCGCCAGAGTTGGAACCGCCTCTGCCGTACGTCCGCTTCGAAAACCTCACCCGATACTTCCGCCGCATCCTGGTAGGGCGTCGCGGCAAATCTTGCGAGGCGTTCGCGATGCCGAGGCGATACTCGCGCCGGTTGCCGCCCGGGCGGAACAAGCTCCACCTCCTCATCCTCAGCCAGTGATTGGCCCCACTTCGCGTACTCGGATATCAGGTGCTTGGGGAACCGCTCCGGCAACGGGGCGTCTCGCTCCACAGCGTCAAAGACCTCGTGGGCAAGCTCTATCGCCTGGTTCACCTCTTCCGGCTCAGGCTCGAATAGCTCCTGCTCATCTGGTTCCTCGATCCAGACTTCCAGTGGAGTCACGGCGCTTCCCTTATCAATCTTTCGCAGGCAAAGCCGAGTCCGTTCCTCAAAGTGCCCCGGGAGCCGCTCCCGGTCCGGATACGCAGCATGCCACATCGCCTTGGCTGTTTCGGCCACGATCTTCTGGAATTGGCTTAGTTCTGCCAGCGCCGAGAGGTCCAACGCGTGATCGCGAAACCGCGCTCCCTTGAAGCGGAGACGGACGACTTCTTTCCATTGTCCTGCCATGACTCGTCTCCCAATTCCACTTCGCCAGCCGATCCTGATTCTTATCGGCCAACCAACCCGTTCATCTTACATGATAGACGGCAGTAAAGACAGGTGCGACCAATCCCGCGCCCGGCCGCTTTTCACTTCTCCAGCGGCGCGATGAGCTCTCCTACAAACTCCCCGACTTTCGCCACCAGCGCTTCTCGCGGCTGGTCTTTGTGGTCGGTGATTTGGCGGATTATGGCGGAGCCTACTATCGCGCCGTCGGCGACGGTGCAGATGCTGGCTACGGTTTCGGGTTTGGAGATTCCGAAGCCTACGCAGATGGGCGTGTCGGTGTGGGTTCGCAGCTCGGTTACGGCGTCGATGGTTTCCGGCGGGAGCGAGTCGCGCTGGCCTGTGACGCCGGCGACACTGATGTAGTAGATGAACGCCTGGCTGCGGGCGGCGATCTCAAGGCGGCGGGCCGGCGGGGTCGTCGGGGCGATCAGCAGAACATTCGCCAGGCCATGTTCGGCCGCGATCGGCTCGATGGCGCCGGCCTCCTCGACGGGCAGGTCCGGGATGATGAGCCCGTCGAAGCCCGCGGCCGCGGCCTCGGCGATGTAGGCGGCCGGGCCGTGACGGTAGATGATGGAATAGCTGCCCATGGCAGTCAGGGCGAGCTTGCCGCCGCGCTGGCGGTAGCGGCGAATCGTCTCGAAAATCTTCGCCACCGTCACGCCGCGCTCGAGGGCCTCGGTATACGAAGCCTGGATCGTCGGCCCGTCGGCGATCGGGTCCGAGAAGGGCATGCCGATCTCGCATATCCGCACGCCGCGCCGCTCGAAGTCCGCCAGCAGCGCCCCGGTGGTTTCCAGGTCCGGATACCCGGCCGTGATGAACGGCATCAGCGTGTGCCGGCCGGCCGATCGCAGTTCGGCAAACACGCGGACGAGACGGTTGTTCTTTAGATGGTCGGTGCTTTCAGTGCTCATTCTGGCGTTTCCGAAAAGAAGGTCTTAGGTCCTAGCTCTTAGGCCTTAGGGCAGCAGGGCCTCGACCGACGCTTATGGGTTTTCGGCCCCGGCGACAGCCATCGTCCTCGTCCTCGGCCTTCTTCTCTGCGAGCCCCGAGGGGGCGACAACGGGCGAACCAAAGCCGGTTTCGAGCCGCTCTGTCGCCTCTTCGGGGCTCTACTGAATATAGAAGCTCTATCCGGGGGCTTACACCCCCGGCCAAACTCTGCCGGTCCTTCGGGCCTGAAGAGACAGGTCGGAACAGGGCAGGCAAAACCTGGGCCGCTACGTGATCGGGCCCTCTTCGTCCATGCGTCCTTTGCGCTGGAGGATTTCGGCGATCTCGTTGCAGTCCTTGTCGCCTCGGCCGGAGAGGTTGACAAGCAGGATCTTGTCCTTACCCATCGTCGGCGCCAGTGCGACGGCTTCGGCTATGGCGTGGGCGCTTTCCAGCGCGGGGATGATTCCCTCGGAGCGGCTTAGGGTTATCACGGCGTCGATGGCCTCTTCGTCGGTTCGCGACGTATAGCGGACCCGCCCGGAGTCCCGCCAGAACGAATGCTGCGGGCCGACGCCGGGGTAGTCCAGCCCGGCCGAGACGCTGTGAACCGGGGCCGTCTGCCCATCGTCGTCCTGGAGGACGTAGCTCATCGAGCCGTGCAGCACGCCGGGCCTTCCCACGCAGAGGCTCGCGGCGTGGTCGCCGAGCTTCATGCTCCGCCCGCCGGCCTCGACGCCCACCATCGCCACCTCCGCGTCGTCGATCATTGGCACGAATATCCCGCTGGCGTTGCTTCCGCCGCCGCCGCAGGCGACGATCGCGTCCGGCAGCCTGCCCTCAGTTTCGAGCATCTGCCGCCTCGCCTCGCGCCCGATGCAGCTTTGGAACTCCGTAACCAAGTCCGGGAACGGGTGCGGCCCGGCCACCGAGCCGAGCACGTAATGCGTGTGCTGAACGCTGGCCATCCAGTCTCGCATGGCCTCGTTGAGGGCGTCCTTGAGCGTGCATTGCCCGCTGGTAACCGGTATCAC
>JAUWQU010000383.1 GCA_030610965.1 Phycisphaerae bacterium | reverse complement strand
AGGTCCACGCTGGTCGACAAGCTCCGCGGTGGCCACAACAACGTCAAGTTGAGCACCGAGGAGCTCGAGCGCATCGTAACGTGGATCGACCTCAACGGCGTGTACTACGGCAACTACAGTTCGTACTACCCCGGGCGAAACCCGGTGGCGGGGGAGTTTCAAGAACTGATGGGGCTCGCCGGCCTGAAAAACGACCGCCCCTGGGTAATCATCGGCCAATACCTCAAAAGGTTCGGCCCGTTGGTCTGCTTCGACCGCCCCAAACTGAGCCCGATCCTCGCGGACGTCGGACCCGTCGGCGGCGACAAGTACAACCGTGCGTTGGAGATCATCTCCCTCGGCGCCGAACGTCTCCGGAAGCAGCCCCGCGAGGACATGCTGGGCTGCAAGACCGTTCCGCTGGACGAACAGGACGTCGAGCGAATCAACCGCCGCCAACGCGGCCTGGCCGAACAGCGCAAGACCCTCCAGGCCCACAACGCCGGCCGGAGGTACTACCAGTACAAGACGAAGGGACAGTAGCGGCAGCTCCGCGCGAGCGGCGAGATTCGCCGCCGGCCCGTAGAACTGCCGCCGCCTGTCGCAGGTTATGCTAACCCTTCACGGGGACCGTCTTCGACGCGGAGAGGCTGTTCAGCGTCAGTTTCACGATGGCGGATGGGGATGATGGACGGGAGGCGACGATGATATCCACCACATCGGCGAACTTCAACTTGGCCACCAGGTTGCCCCGTTCGTCGGGGAAGGTGTTGGCGATCGCCACCTCCTCGTCGTCGACCATGGCAGACGCGCTACCCCCATCGACGAAGGGCACGTTGGTGTGGATCGTCACCCAGTTGCAACTCGCGCTTGTGGCGATTGTGCCCGGGGCGACATAGATCGCGAAATCTCCCGACCCGCCATCCTGACCCGAACGGGCGCTAAACGCCGATGTGACGCCCAGGCAGGCCACAACACACAGGACGGCAACAACCATAGATCGCTTTTTCACAACTTCACTCCTTGGCTAAACAACCTTCTGGGATATCACATCTATAATCTAGTCGCTTAACACGACTTACAGACGCACTGACTCGACATAGCCTCTTCAAGCCTCACCGGCTTGCGGCCGATGGCATCCAACGCCATCAAGCCGACTTGCGTCCAAATGGACCCGGGCAGGGCAAATGCCGTACCGGCCCGCCCTTCTTAAACGACTGTGGCCGGCCTTCCCTGCGGTCGATGAGTGTTTTTCCGCATACCGCCCGACGCGGGCTGGCGCCATGCTTGCATCCGGGGAAGCATGTGTCGGCAGCGCATGCTTCCTGAGACGCCAAGCATGGCACCGATACCATGACGGGCGAGAGGAGTTTATGCCTGGCTTACGCGGTCTTTTACGGCCTGGTAGCCCAGGTGCATCAGCATGTGGTCTAGCAGGACGATGGCGGTGTAGGCCTCGGCGACCGGCCAGATTCGGCCTACGATGGTCGGGTCTCGCCGCGTGATGGCGGCCAGTTGCGTATTTTCGAGCGTGTACTTGTCGATGGTCTGCTGGGGCTTGTCGATGGTCGGCGTCGGCTTGACGGCCAGTTTGACGACTATCGGCTGGCCCGACGAAAGGCCCCCGGTTATGCCGCCTGCCTGGTTGGTCAGGAACTCGACCTTGCCATCGGCGCTGCGCATCTGGTCGTTGGACTGGATGCCGGTCATGTCCTTAACGGCGAAGCCCGCGCCTACCTCGACGCCCTTGATAGCGCCGATGCCGAGCATTCGCCCGAGTTCGGCGTCGAGCTTGCTGAAGACCGGCTCGCCGAGCCCGACGGGCACGCCGGTGGCGATCACCTCGACGACCCCGCCGGAGGAATCGCCGGTGGCGGTTATCTTGTTGGCCGAGTCGAGCATCGCCTGCGCGGCGTCAAGGTCCGGGCAGTTGATGACGTGGTGTACGCCGTACTTGTCGCGGATCGGGCCGGCTTCGGTCGGCGGGGCCTTGGCGCGGATGTCGTCGATCTCGCCTTCGATCTGGGCGAGGATGGCCATCTTCTCCAGGAAACGCATTTCCGTGCGGATGCGCCCCTTGACGTAGACTTCCTGGTAGAACGGGTCGGTGTCGCAGCGCATCTGCTTGTAGCGGTTGGTGCTTTCCCGCAGCGTCTCGACCGGCGCGTCCGCCGAGCGAACGCCGGCCATCTCGCGAATGTGGCTGAACACCTCGATGCCAAGCACCCGCAGCGCCTTGCGTGCGATGTTGCCGGCCGCGACGATCGTACAACTGTGCCGCCCGCTGAATATCCCCGCCCCGATAGCGTCGTCGCAGGGTCCGTACTTGGCGAACGAGGCGAACGACGCATGGCCCGGCCGGGGCGTGCGGTTGGTGTCCTGGTATTGCTTGATATGGATGAAGTGCCTGTCGAGGTTCGGTATCAGTATCGTCAGCGGCGTGCCGTTGGTGTGGAAGGCGTTGCCGGCGTCCTCGATGGTATCAGCGGCGTTGATGCCGTTGTAGATAACCGGCAGGTCCGGCTCCTTGCGGGGCGACGAAAGCTCATCGGCGCCGGGCTTTCGCAGCAGCAGGTCGCCGTAGATTTCCTGCTCGCTGAGCAGCATTCCCGGCGGCACTCCCTGGCAGACGGCTTCGAGGCCTTCCTGGTACGACCCGCCGGCTACAGTAACCTGGAACAAGCGACCCAAGTGGCATCCGAACATGTTGCACCTCTGCTCTTAAAGAAGGTCTTAGCTCATAGGTCTTAGGGGGCAGAGCCCTGATCGTCGGTGTTGGCACTTGCGTGCGCTGGCGCGCCCTACGACCTAAGAGCTAAGACCTTTTGTATATGCTTCTATTTCTTGCCGAAGCACTCGGGCGATATTCGGTCGCCGAACTTCGCCTGGGCCTGCTCGAGCCGCGCCTTTTGCTGCTTGAGGATTTCGAACAGCACCTCGGGCACGCCTTCCGAGTGCGCGCGGTGGAACTCGGTAACGCGGCCTATCTTGGCGAGGTTCTCCGGCGCGCGGAGGCTGAACTGGTTGACGTAGTCCTCGCGGGAATAGTCCTTGTCGAGTGTCTGCCTGAACAGCCGTTTGAGGTCGTCGTAGAGCGGGATCATGCCGGTGGGCGTTTCCCGCGCGCCCGCCTCGCCATGCACGCGGAGTTCCATCCACTTGATCCACACGTGCTTGTCTCGCACGCCGTTGACGAACGCGCCCTGGGCGTCGCGGAGGAAGTAGTTCACGCCAAAGACCAGCGGTCGTTTCGTGAGCTTGTGGCCGAAGTCCAGGTTGTTCTTGACGTACTTGCCCAGCGGGATGGCCACGAAGTCCTGGATGCTCATCAGGTTGATCTCGAACTGGCCTTCCTGCCCGATGACGGCGAAGGTGGTCTCGGTCTCGAGCGAGGCCCCGTATGCGACGATGCCGTGGTCCCAGTCGAAGGACTGCTGGACGGGCACGTATCCGTAGGCGTCGCGTCCTCCGTAGACGACGACCTCCAGCGGCACGCCGGCGGGGTTGTCCAGTTCGCTGTCGCAGGTGGCCAAGGCCTTGAGCGTGACGGCGTAGCGAGCGTTCTTGTGGGCTGGGGGAATCTTGGCGCCGTTGGCGTCGGTCTTGCCCTTGTGCCACTGGCCCGAGAAATTCTCGCCCTCGGTCGGGACCTCCTGGCCCATGCCGAGCCAATAGGGTTTGCGGTCGTTGACGAGGATGTTCGAGAAGATGACCTCACCCGGCTTGGTCAGCACGTCCCAAATGCCGGGGTCGTCCTTGTCGTTGACGCTCTGGATGATGCCGAAGATGCCGGACTCGGCGTTGACGGCCATGCACCGGCCGTCGACGGCGCGGAAGTACGCGATGTCGTCGCCGATGATTTCCTCACCCGGGAGCATGGCGGTGGAGGTCTTGCCGCAGGCGCTGGGGAACGCCCCGGCCATGTATGTCTTGCGCCCGCCGGGGCCTTTGACGCCCATCAGGAACATGTGCTCGGCGAGCCAGCCCTCGCGATCGGCCTTGCGAATGGTCAGGCGCAGGGCGAGTTTCTTGAGCCCCACCGTGTTGCCCGCGTACTGGGTGTTGACGCTGTAGACGGTGTCGGTGGTGTGGTCGATGTAGATGCGTTTCTTGTCCGGTTCGGCGCTGACCATGCGATCGTCCATCTTGCCGCAGGAGTGCATGATGGCGAAGAACTCCTCCTCTTCGCCCATGCGGGCAAACTGCTCGTAGCCGCCGCGGTAGAGCAGGTCCAGGCTGTGCGAGATGTACCACGAGTCCGTACACTCGACGCACGGCACGCTGAAGGCGGAGTTGTTCGGGCCGAGCGTCAGGAAGCGGACGATCATTGTCCGGCCCTGCATGGCGCCTTCGAGCAACCCGCGGACCTCGTCGAGGCCGGCCTGCCTCTCCATCTGGTTCAGCGCCTTCGAGAGCGTCTGGCCTTCGGGAACGAGGTACCTGGTCCTCTCGCGGTCGCGGCCCTGGTCGGCCGGGCCGTCCCAGTGGACGGTGTGGCCTTCGGCGGTAAGCGGCAATTCCTCGCCGGTTTCCAGGGCCTTTTCCCGCGTGAGCCGCACGTGCTCGGGCGAGTCGTCCAGGATCATCACCTCGGCCGGGCGGCACAGCTCGATGCTGTCCAGGATGAAGGCGTTCAGGCGGGCGTTGCCGAGCCGCTGAAGCCGGGCGAAGTTATCGGCGTCCAGTTTGGCCTTCAGAATGTCTATGGCGTTTGCGGTCATGAGTGCCTTTCAAGTGTGACTTTCAAATGTGGCTATTGTCCTTGCCGAACGTGTCGTTTTCCACAACAAACGTAAGGATGACGCCTCCCTCAGAACTTCATGAGGTAGGAATAGTTCTCGTAACGTCCTAAAATAAATGCACTTATACTGGTTTTTCTCTTGACTAGCCCTCGGCGCAAGCTAGATTGTATTACATCATAACTCATTGCTTACACGGAG
>JAUWQU010000518.1 GCA_030610965.1 Phycisphaerae bacterium | reverse complement strand
ACCAGACCATCACCCTCTGCCTGCCAAACAGCGAGAAGATCGAGAAACTGGAAGTAACCGCCGGCGGGGCCGAAGCCAAACCCGGCTCCGCGGCAAACGCCCGCCTGCTCACGCTCCCGGCCGGCAAGACGGTGACGGTGGAGATAGGGTTCTAGAACTCGTATCGGCGGTCGCCGGCGAGGTCTACCGAGGCGAACTGGCCCGGGATTAGGCGGACCTTGTTGACGGCGCCGGAGAAGTTGGCCTGGATCGCCCGGAGCAGCCCGCCGCGAAGCAGCATCTGAAGCTGGAAGCGGTGCGGGGCCGAATCGACGACCACCGTAAGCACCCCGCCTGAGAAGCCCTCCAGCGCGGTGTGGTCTCGGATGGGCTCGGGGACAACCTGGTCCCAGATGGCGGCGAGGCGGGAAAGCTGCCTGTACCGCTTGGACAGCGTGTGCTTCATCAGGACGGCCAGGGGCTCGCCGACGTGCGTGGCGCGGTCGTTTAATTGCCGCTGCTGCCAGACGGTTCGGAGTTGTGCGTCGTCCATGCCAATACTCCTGGAATCTCCGTATTCCATGTTCGGCGGCAAGCCGCAACGAATCTTACCGAACTTCCGCCCGCCCGCGACTGCCAAAATGCCTCGCCGCGGCGGATCGTCGCTTTCAATAGCATCGCCCGAATGGGCGCGAGATCTACAGTGAACTTTTCCCGTCGCGTCAGGTGATCTCGACCGGCATGACCACGTAGAGGAAGTCGCTGCCGGCCCGAATGATGGCGGGCTTGAGCGATGCGGACATTTCCACGCTGATCTCGTCGGTGTCCACCACTCTCAGCGCGTCGGTGAGAAACGCCGGGTTGAAGGCGATGTCCATCGGCTCGCCCTCCAGCCGGCATGGAATGGTGATCTCGGCCTCGCCGGTTTCGGCGGCCCGGCTGGACAGTGTGATCTGCTTCTCGCCGAAGCTCATCTTCACGCCGCGGGAGTCCTCGTTGGTCAGCAGGGCAGCCAGGCGGACGCCGTGCTCGAAGTCCGAGGTCTTGACCGCCGCCTTGCGAGTCGACTGCTGAGGTATCACGTCGGCATACTTTGGGAAGTTGCCCTGCACCAACTGGCTGACCAGCACCGCACGGGCCGAGCGGACGAGAATCTGGTTCTCCGCGATCTTCACCGACAGCACCTCCTCGCCGCCGACCACGCGCTGGATAAGCGCCATCAGCTTGGCCGGGACGATCGCCGTCACCTCGCTCGTCGCCGCTTTGGCCAGCGAACCCTTGGCCTGAGCCAGCCGATGCCCGTCAGTGGCGACCAACTGAATCTTCTTGCCCTTGGCCTCCCACAGCACGCCGCTCATGGCGTAATGGCTGTGGGCCTTGGCGGCCGCGAAAAGCGTCTTGCCGATCATCTCCGACAATGCCTGGGCCTGGATCTCGAAGTCGCCATCGCCCTCGAAGTCCGCCACGGCCGGGTACTCGCCCGGATCGTAACCGAAGATCTTGAACTTGCTGGCCGCCCCGCGGACGTGGCAGGCCTCCTTCTCGGTCTCGATGGGCAGGCTGCCCTCGTCGCTCGATTCCCGCACGATGCCTGCCAGGCGGTCGGCTGGGACGAGGGCCTCGCCCTCGGCCTCGACCTCGACGGCCGTGATCTGGTAACGTAAGCCCGCCTCGAGGTCCGTGGCCAGCAGCGTAAGCGTGGACGTTTCGCCTTCCTTGGACGCGACCAGCTTTACGCACTGTAGCACGGGCTTTGGCGTGCGAGTGGCCACGATGCTCCCGGCCAAGCCAAGGGCTTCCTGCAACGCTGACGTCTGAGCGATAACCTTCATAGCCCACCTTCCTTATATCAAGCCCAACATTCTCCGGCCAACCGGAGGCACAAGAGTTGGTCCCGCAGGACGCCCCGGGCAGGCAGAGCCCGGAAACGCTCCGCCTCGGACGCCATCCGATCGCCCCGACCTTATACCGCCCCCGGCTACCCGCTGCAAGGGTCATTTCTTTCGCTCGCCGTCGGGTCTCTCGCTCTGGGCGGCGGCCCCATCGCCCTTTACCCTGCCCCTCCGCACGGCCTGGCTGCCGAAGCGGCTGGCGATGTCGTCAAGCGTGCGGTCCAGCCGCTCCATCTTATCTCGCCGCTGCCGGCCGAAAAGCGGAAGCTGCCCGCCCGCGGCGATAAGCTGCGAGGCCCCCATCCCCAGCAGCCGCAGGGCGGACGGGTTCTCCGTTCGCCACGCCGCAAGCAGCCCGCGGGCCACGGCCAGCAGTTCGTCGGTCAGGTTCGTCGCCTCGCCGAGCGTTGCCGAACGCGTTCGCGTGACGAAGTCGCCCGTCCGAATCTTCAGCGTCACCGTGCGAGCCTTGAGCCCCGCCCGCCGCAGCCGGCGAGCGACCTGGGAAACCTGCTCCACCAGCACGTCGCCGAGCTGGTCGTAGTCGTCCACGTCCCGCGGGAACGTGCATTCCTGGCTTATGCTCCTGGCCTGGTGGTCCGGCACGACCGGCCTATCGTCCTCGCCGCGCGCCAACCGTTGCAGCTCCTGCCCGCCGGGGCCCAGCCCGGCCGTCAGCGTCGCCGGCGCCGCGTGGCGGATCTGGCCGAACGTGCGAATGCTCAGCCGCTCGAGCCGCTTTTCCGCGGCCGGGCCGACGCCCCAAAGCTTGCGGATCGCCAACGGGTCGAGCACCTGCTGAACGTTCTCGGCCGTGATGACCGTAAGCCCGTCGGGCTTCTCCAGATCGCTGGCCAGCTTGGCCAGGAACTTGTTAGGTGCGACGCCCACGCTTGCGGCCAGGCCGACCTCGCGGCGGATCGCTCCCTTGATGTCCCTGGCTATCTGCTCGCCGTCGCCCATCAGCCGCAGGCTGCCGGTAACGTCCAGAAACGCCTCGTCGATGCTCAGCGGCTCGACCAGCGGGCTGAACCGCCCGAAGATCTCGAAGATCTGCTCGCTGACCTCGCGGTATCGCTCGTGGCGGCCTGGCAGCACGATCGCTTTCGGGCACAACCGCAGGGCGGTGATCATGGGCATAGCCGAACCGCAGCCGAAAACGCGGGCCTCGTAACTGGCCGTGCTGACCACGCCCCGACCGGCAGGGTCGCCGCCGACGAGTACGCACTTTCCGACCAGCGCCGGATTGTCGAGCTTCTCGACGGCCGCGAAAAACTCATCCATGTCAACGTGAAGAATCTGCCTGCCCATGCCAAACAGCATACCACGCTGCCCCCCGTCATAAAACGCCGGCTGATGTGCATCGGGACGAATCGGCCGGGAACCAGCCGCCGGTACGCCGCCGGTTGCATTGGCCCGCCTAAAGCCCATAATGGCGGCGACCGATGATAGTGCCGGATCGGAGCTTCCAATCGTGCTCTCGGAGATGTCAATGGACAGGTTGATGGTCAGCGTTTCGGGCGTTCGGGGGAGTATCGGCGGGACCATGACGCCGCGCGTGGCATGCGACTTCGGCTGCGCTTACGCTACCATGCTCGGCGCGGGCAAGACCGTGACCGTCGGCCGGGACAGCCGGACCTCCGGGCCGATGATCCGAGGTGCGATCGTCAGCGGCCTGCTCGCCGGCGGCGTAAACGTCGTGGACCTCGGCGTCGCGTCGACGCCCGCGTGCGCCTGGATGACCCGCCGGCTCGGCGCCGATGGCGGGGTCATCATCACCGCCTCGCACAACCCCGCCCGGTATAACGGCATGAAGTTCCTCCAGCCCATCGGCACGGGCTTGGTCGCCGCGGACGCCGAACGGCTCAAGGAAATCTGGCAGGCCGGTGCCTTCGCACTGGCCGACCACGACTCCCAGGGCGCCGAGCGCTGCGACCCGTCCGCCCCGGCCGGCCACGTCGCCGACGTGCTCGACAAGTGCGACCCAAACGCGGTGGCGGCCAGGTCGTTCGAGGTAGTCGTAGACAGCGTCAACGGCGCCGGCGGGCCCGAGGCGGCCCTGCTGCTGGACCGCCTCGGCTGCAAGCTGGTCCACCTTAACGCCGAGCCGACCGGCCTGTT
>JAUWQU010000078.1 GCA_030610965.1 Phycisphaerae bacterium | reverse complement strand
GGAACCATTCCCGCCCGGCCCCGAGCCGGGCGGAATCGACGACATGCTACCCCAAATCGCTCCGCCGTGCAACCGCCTGGGGAACTCGAAAAGCCGCTTGACTGGCGCCGGGCGCCAGGCTAGGCTCAGCCGTGTCGGTCGGGTGGCCCGGGCCGCGCTGTCGGCGCATCGTCCTTTTCTCAGATCTGAATCGCTTTGTGGAGGCTCGACAATGTCACAGAAGGCTTCAACCAGACGGGACTTCATCCGGAACACGGCGATGGTCGCCGGGGTGGCCGGCCTGGCGGGCTGCACGCAGTTGTCGCCCGGCACGACCGCCGCGGGCCCGGCAGCTTCAGGCCCGTCAAGGCCGTTGCGGGTGAAGTACGGCCTGAACCTGCTTGTCTACACGGCCACGTTCTCGAAGGACCAAACCGACCTCATCCGGAAAGTGGCCGACATGGGCTACGACGGCGTCGAGATCCCTTTCAACGACCTCGGCGTGCTCGACGCCAAGGCCACGCGGCGGGCGTGCGAGAAGGCGGGGGTGGGCCTGACGTCCTGTTGCGTGCTCATGCCCGGGACGAACCTCTGCAGCGACAAGAAGGCCGAACGGACGGCGGGCATCGCGCGGCTGAGGAAGCTTATCGATATCACCGCCGAGATGGGAGGTGACATGGTCGCCGGGCCGCTCTACGCCCCCGTGAGCCACCTCACCGGCCGATGGCGAACGGAGGACGAATGGAAGTGGTGCGTCGAGGGTTTCAGCGCCGGCGCCGAACACGCCGCTAAGGGTGGCGTCCGCCTGGCGGTCGAGCCGCTGAATCGCTTCGAAACCTACGTGATCAACACGGCCGCCGACGCCGTCAAGCTCGTTAAGGAAGTCGGGAATCCGAGTTTCAAGGTGCAGTTCGACACGTTCCACGGCGGCATTGAGGAGAAGGACATGGCGGCCGCCATCCGGGCCACGGGAGACTACCTCGGCCACTTCCACGCCTCCGAGAACGACCGCGGCATCCCGGGTACGGGCCAGGTGCGATGGAAAGAGGTCTTCGCCGCGCTGAAGGCCATCGACTACACCGGCTGGGTCACCATCGAGAGCTTCGCCACCGGCATCGTGGACCTGTGCGCGGCCGCGTGCATCTGGCGCCCGATCTACGACTCGGCCGACAATCTCGCCAAGCAGGGCCTGGCCTTCCTGAGAGAAACCGCCCGTACCGCCTGACCCCGCGTCACGGCGACGGACGTTTCTCCCTGGTCGGCGTGTCGGTGAGCATGCGCACGCCGTCGTCGGCGAGAAGCTTGCCGGTGGCCTTATCCCACCTTCGCGTGCGGTGGCCCAGCCTGTGCTTGCCATGGCAGTCGGTGCAGCGCGTCTTGCCGGTGGTGTCGGCAAAGAGGGGTTTGTGCTTTGTGATCTTGATCTTGCCCTCGGGGTGACAGGCCATGCAGGAGGCATTGATCTTCGCGTCGGCAAACATGATATCCGGCGGCGTGACGTTGTCTTCGTCGCTGCAGTGGGCGTCGGAGGCGCCGTGGCACCGCTCGCAGCCGATGTTGGCTCGCGCGTGCAGGACCGCCAGACGCTCGCTGGCGTAGTTGATATGGCACACGTGGCAGCGGCTGTTGTTGGCCACCGGGCCCTTGGCCGGCGGCAGGTCCCCGAGCCCGTCGCCGTCTTCCAGAAGAAGCGGGGGCTCTTCTGTGATGCTTTTTTCCCGGCAAGCCATCACCGTAACGGCCACCGTCGCGGTGACGAGGATCCACAAGCAACTCTTTACGTATTTCACACGAGCCCCTTTGTGCTGTTTCATGTTGATGGTTGGCAACAACGCACACGGCCGGCAAGCCGGCCCGCTAAACGGCAAGCCGCGCGCGAGGCACCAGGTTTTATTGATGCGGAACGTTTGACGACGGGGATTGCCCCGCGGGTTTCTTAGGCGTCTGTTACACGTACTCCCAGTCCCTCAACCACTCGTAGTTCTCCGGCAGGTTGGCCCACATCTCCTTGGTGGCCTCTTCCAGCTCGGCCTTTTCGGCCACGTCGAGCTGGCGGCGCTCCTTGATGGCCTTGGCCATGTTGGCCACTTGTTGCGTGCTGATAAGCCCCGGAATCGGCGCCGTGATGGCCGGGTTGCACAGAATGTAGCGGATGGCCAGCCGCGCCCGCCGGTCGTCTTCGGCGGCGTTAGGATCGTTCGGGGCGCTGGTGCCCCTGAACAGCGAGTTGCTCGCAAACGGCTTGATGCCGAAGACGCCCACGTCGCGCTTCTTCACCGCATCGAACAGACTGTCTTTCGGGGCGACCTTGCTCCCGGCCGTGTAGGGGGTCAGAACCACCTCGAGCTGCGGGAAGTATTCGATCATCATCTTCAGCCATCGACGATCGTGCGAAGAGATGCCGATGAACCTGGCCTTGCCCTGCTTCTTGGCCTTCTCCAGCGCCGCCACCAGTTCGCACGAGGTGTCGAAGGAGTGTCTCCCGCCCGGTTCGTGGCAGGTGATCCGCCACAGATCGACGTACTCCTGCTTCGCCTCTTTCATGAGCGAATCGAAGCTCTCCATCAGCTTGTCGGTCGTGCGGTACGTTTTGTTTCGCACCTCACGCGAGCAGTCGGACAGCGCCAGGTACATCTTCTCCCGCCGCCCGGCCAGGGCCTTGCTGTAGGCGAGCACCTCGCCGTGGGAGCATGCGTCGATGTAGTTGATGCCCGCTTCCATGCACGCGGTGGTGACATCGCGGCGGTTCTTGTCGAAATCCTCCTTCATCACGTTGATGCGTTTCCAGTGGCCGCCGAAGCAGACCGCCGAGATCCACAACTCGGTCTTGCCCAGGCGCCGGTACTCCATCTCCGGGTTGTAGCTGCGGGTCTTCCGGATGGCGGCCTGGTCTTTCGACTCGACGGCTGCCGCGGCGCTCAGACCCATGGTCACCCCCGCCCCCGCCACCGCACTGTCGCGCATGAAGCCTCGCCGGGTGATCTGCTTATCAGCCATCGCTCAGTCCTTTCCAAATGTCCGCGAAGAAAGCCCCACGCCACACAGACAAAGACGACTTAACCGATTATCGTACCACAGAGCCTCTTGCAAAACCCCCCGAAGTTCGGCGGGATCGCCGCGCCACTCGTGTCTTGGAAAAGGCTTCGTGATGTTAACACCTCTGCTCAATCTGTCAAAAGAAGAAAAGGAAGGCATGGGTTCCATTGCGTTCCACGTGGTTCCTGTGCGGTGCGGCCTATGACCTTTTTCTCTTACCTCTGAGCCTCTGCGTCTCTGCGGTAATGTCAATCCGCCCGCCGGCAGATGAATGCCCGCTGCTTGGCGCCCTGGCGGCACCAGAGGACCGCCAGCGGCCTGTCGCCCCGGCCGCGGAGGCGGCGTTGGAGGCTGTCGGTGTCGAGTTTCACGCCGCGGGTCTTTACTTCCACGCACCCGCCGCCGAGTTTTCGCACGGCCTGGGCGATGTCGCGCTGCCGGCCCGGCATGTCGGCGAGGACCTCGAAGCACGCGGCAAGCGGCGTCCGCACGGCCCGGCCCCCGAAGAGCCAGGGCAGACCGATAGCGATTCGCCACAAGTCCTCAGCCGCGGCCAAGTCGTCGACGGCCTCGGCAGCGACAAGCGCCGGGTCCGGTTCGACAAGCCACGCACCCGGCTCGCGGATCGGCGCGTACGGGGCGACGCCGGCTTCGATCGAGGTCGCGTGAGGGTCGCCCGGCGGACCGGTGAGAACCGTAGCCCTCCGCCCGGGCCTGTCGCCGGCGGCGGCCTCGTCTGGATGCCACCAGCCTATGAGTTGCTTGCAGATGCCGGCTTCGCTGACGTGCTCGAACAGCCCGGCCGGGATGCCTTCGAGCTCCGCCGGGTCCGCGCCTGGGGGAAGCTTCATGGCGCCCGCGACGGTTCGCGCCGCCAGCCGGGACAGGAATGGCTCGCCGGGCGAGAAATCCGCAAGCTCGATCGATCGCCGACCGCTGGCGCGGCGGTCGGGGTCAATATGCACCACGGCCTCGGCGGGCAGGTCCAGTTGCTCGACATCGGCGACCTCGAAGCGGCAAAGCCCGCCAACACCTGCAGCGCGGGCGTTATGTTTCGCACAAAGCACAGCCGCCGGATCGGAGTCCACGCCCCGAACTCTGAGCCCGGCCAGGGCCAGGCCGATCGCGTCGCCGCCCAGGCCGCAGCAGAGGTCCCAGACCTCCGGGCCGGGTTTCGCCGACTCGGTCGCCTGCGGCGATGCCGCCCCGAGCATTTCCGCCAGCCGACGGCCCTTCCATATCGCCAGGGGCATGGAGCTTGCCTGCTGGAGCAGCTTGTCGGTCGCGAGCATTTGCCGGGCCAGTTCTTGCGGGAATCGCCCGGCCGCGGCCGCCCTCTTACGCAGGGCCCGCAAGGCCATGATCGCCCTGGATTCTTCAGGCGAGCACGAGCGTCGCAGCAGACCCAAGCCGTGCAACTCATCGGCGGGAAGGTCCATCACCAGAAGCTCCGCCGCCCGGGGCCCGGCGAGAAACTCAAGCTGAGCAGCGGTCATATCCATGGCTCACCGCTCCGCCTGAACGCGGTATACGAGCAGGTGCTCGGTGTCCTCGCTTCGCGGATCGCTGTAGGCCTCGCCGATGATCTTCAGGAAGGCTGGGACGTTGCGGATGTCTTTGGCGTCCAGGCCGGCGTTTGGCAGCTCGCCGACGTTCAGCACGAGGAAATCGACCTCCTGTCGCTCGACGAACTCGCGAAGCTGGTCGGTCGTGAGAGTCCAGTTGTCGCTGAAGGTGACAGGTTCGCCACTTGCGTGCCACGCGATTATCGATTCGCTGGAGGCCACGCGCGCGGCGGGCTCGCCCTGGGCCTGGTTATTGGCGGCGACGATTGACGCCGCGGCGTGGAACTGCGAGTCCTTGTACGAGTCGAACTTGATCACCGAGGCCACCGATATGGCCAGCACCGCGCCTATTGCGATACCAGGAATGACCATCTCCGAGCCGGGCTTGCCCTTTCCGGGCAGGTTCAGCTTGTCGACCTGCCGGTGAATCCAGAACACGCCCGCGCCCATCAGGAAGCCCGTCAGCGGGATCGTGGCCAGCAGCATCCGCGTGTGCGGCTCGATGATGCTCAGCACGCACAGCGACAGTGCGAAGAAGCCCAGGCCGAGTTGGCAAGGCTGCCACCGCCAGAGCCGCCGGCCAAACGCGGCCAGCCCGGCAAGCAAAAAGGCTCCCGTCGCGTACCCGCCGCAGCGGGCGATGTTGCTCGACAGGTAGCCCCAAAGGTTCGCTACCCAGCTACCCGCCATCGACAGGCCGTGCGAGGCGAACACCTCCAGCGCCGTCGGGCCCTTGCCGGCCGAGGGAATCACCTCGTGCGTTGCCCCGGCGCTGTAGAGCATGAACTGGCCCATGTTACGGCGAAGCGTGAACCTTCCCTCCTCCGCCGATACCATGGCCACGTGAACCGATACGATCGCCAGGCACACCACCAGCATCGCCCCGCCCCCCAGCAGCGCCGCAGGCCGCGGCAGCTTGCGGCGGATGGCGCCGGCCGCGAGCATCAGCAGGCCCAAGGGCAGCAGCATGAGCCCCTCGGTTCGCGTGAGGTACGCCAGGCCGCCCAATGCCCCGGCCAGGGGGAATGCCCAGAGCTTCGCGTCGATCAGGCCGCGGACGATGAAGAAGTACAGGCCGTACATCATAATCGCCGCGTACGTGGTGTCCGCGATGCACCGGCCGCTGCAGCGCAAGGGCTCCTTCATGAGCGCCAGTATCGCCAGGCCGACAAGGGCCGGGCCGGCGGGCCCGCAGCGCCGCAGCAGCAGCCAGGTCGGGTGCAGCACGAGCAACCCGGCGATAAGCGCCACCAGCCTGCCTGCCAGGATTGGGTCGAGCCCGAGCTTCCAGCCGGCGGCGATGAGCCCGCTGTAGACCGGCGGCTTGGTGTGGACGGCGAACCAGCGGTGCGCATCGCCCTCGACGAGGCTCTTTGCCTGGTAAAGGAAGCTGGCCGTGTCGCTGTCGACGGTCTCGGTCCGGGCCAGCGTGTTGAAGCACCGCAACCCCAGTGCCGCCAGCACGATAACCGCCAGCCAAACCCGCACGCGCCGCGGGTGCATCTGCCCGTCTTGTTGTAACGTCAGGTCTGGCATCGCGGCAATTGTACAGGCTCGCCCGTCCGCGGTGGTCCGGAAATACCAAACGACAAGCACCAAAATACAAACAAGGGCCAAGAGCAGGCCGGTGCTTGTGATTTGGGAGCGGCCCGGGCCGCGGGTGGCGGTTTTGCTGTTGCAGGGCCGGGGGCGGGCAAGTACGCTTTGAGGCTCTTTGCACCGGAGCGTTTCATGATCGACGACCGCCGCCAGGCCATCCTGGACAATGTAATCCACGACGAGGACCACGAGTCCAACCGCCGCAAGCTCCAGGGGCTCTACGGCATGGTGGCCGAGAGGCAGAACGGCCGGATCGCCGCCGCCTGCGACGGCAAGAGCGTGCTGGACGCGGGGGCCGGGTATGGCAACCTTACCCGGGATCTGCAAAAGTCCGGCCTGGAGTGCATGGGCATCGAGATCGACACGGAGAAGATCGACTTGGCCCGCAAGTGGTTCGACGTCGAGCTCGAGCGACGCGACATACACTCCAGCGGCTACGCCGACGGGCAGTTCGACACCGTGGTCTTCCGCGAGGTCATCCGCCATCTTCAACTGACCGAGGCCCTCGGCCAGGCCGCCCGAATCGCGGCCAGGCGGGTGATAGTCTTCCAGGCCAACCCCATCTGGCTGCTTCGGCTGGCGTACAAGGTTACAGGCCATCACGAGCACGCCCAGTACGGCCTGGGCGACATCGCCGCAGCGCTCCGCGAGGCCGGGCTCGCCGTCGGCAAGATCGAATACTTCGACACGATAGCCTTTCCGTTGTCCGGCGGGTACATTGGCAGGCAACTGCTGCCCAACTGGCGCTGGCTGGCCAGGCTGGTCATGGGCATCGACTGGGCCGTCACCGGCCTGGTCCGCCTGCTGGGCCTGGGGCGATGGATGTGTTATCGCGGGCTTATCCTGGCCGAGAAGAAGACAGAACAGAAGGTCTTGGCTCCTGGCTCTTAGCTCATAGGGCGCGCCGCTTGGCCCGTCGGGTCAGAAGGCACGGCCGCACACGCTAACAGCTACGATCAGGGCTTTGCCCCCCTAAGACCTAAGAGCTAAGACCTAAGAGCTAGGAACATGAACAACAGGCCATACGTATCGGTGGTCGTGCCGGTCTTCAACGAGTCCGAGAACATCGCCTCGACGG
Source organism: Phycisphaerae bacterium (assembly GCA_030610965.1). Lineage (GTDB taxonomy): Bacteria > Planctomycetota > Phycisphaerae > SM23-33 > SM23-33 > JAUWQU01. Next base: position 2,260 of record JAUWQU010000078.1, on the reverse strand, counting down.
TTCAGGCCATCGAGGAAGTGATGTCCAAGACCGGCAAGAGCTTCGAGATCGTCCTGGTGAATGACGGCTCGACCGACGACACGCCGGCTCGCATCGCCGCCATCGCGGCCGAGGATGAGCGAGTAAAGGCGGTCGGGTATCCCGTAAACGCAGGGCGCGGCAAGGCGCTGCGGACTGGTTTCGACGCGGCGAGCGGCGAGTTCGTCGCGTCCATCGACGCCGACCTTTCGTACCACCCGTCGAGCATCCTCGATCTCCTGGCCGCTCTCGAGGCCCACCCGGAGGCGGACTTCGCCATCGGCTCGCCATACATGGCCGGGGGAGGCACTGAGAACGTCCCGCCGCTTCGCCTGCTGATAAGCAAGATGGGCAACTACGTGCTTCGCGGCATGATGCCCGGCAACTTCCGCACGTTCACGGGCATTTTCCGCTGCTACCGAGGCGATATGGTCCGCGGGCTGGTCCTGTGCAGCGACTCCAAGGAAATCCACCTCGAGATCCTCACCAAGGCCATCGCCCTGGGCTACAAGGGCGTGGAGGTCCCGGCCACGCTTCGCGGGCGAAAGAAGGGCAAGAGCAAGTTTCGCTTCCGCAAGACGGCCACCCATCACCTCATGTACGCCATGCACGAAAGGCCCGTCGCGATCTTCGGCCTGGCCGGGCTGGCGATGCTGGCGGTGTCGATCGGCCTGGCTATCTATATGCTGGTGCTCAGCGCATCCGGCGAGCCGGTCGGCAACAGGCCGCTGCTGCTGCTGGGGGTGTTCCTGGGCCTGTTCGGCGCGGTGATGGTGTCCATCGGCTTCGTCTCGCTCCAGAACGTCATGCTCCGCAACGAGATCTACAAAATCGCCACCCAGAACCGCCGCATTTCCCAGAAGCTCGAATCGATCGAGAAGGCGTCCAAGGCGGGCGCGGACGTCCCGGCCGACGACTAGCGCGGCGCGCCTTCGGCCGCAACCAAAAGAAGAAGAAACGTCAGAAGGGGATTACACAGATTAAAGGATTACACAGATTTACAATTCCGATATGCCTTTATCTGTGCAATCCTTTAATCTGTGTAATCCCTTTCTAAAGCTGTTTTTGTTCTCTGCGTTCTTCGCTCAATAATCTTCTCTGCGGCCTTTGCATCTGCGATAGGAGAGGCAACACACTATCGCCTGGGCCCCATCGCCTTGCCGGTCAGGATGAAGCTGCTGACAGGCCCGGCCACGAGTATCAGGGCGGTGTCCAGCACCCGCCAGGCCAGGCTTGCGGCGAGGATGTCGGGGCCGGCAAGGCCCATTAGCGAGCCGAGTATCGCCAGCATCCCCTCGTAGACGCCCACGTTGCCCGGGGTCACCTGCAGGACCGTGCTGATGTTGCCCAGCGCGACTATCACTATCAAGAGCCCCCACGGCGCGGGCTTGCCCATCCCCGCCAGCAGCAGGGCGTAAATGCCAGCCATCGTAATCACGTGCAATCCGCTGACCGCCAGCAGGCCCAGCAGGCTAGGCCGGTGCCGGCTGACGAGGTGGTAGCCGTCTATAAGCCGCTGGATGTGCCCGCGAAGCCCTCCCGCCTCGGCGGAACCGATACGCGGGCGAAACACAACGGTCAGCGCGATGGCCACCAGCCCAGCGGCCAGCAGGGCCATCACGCCGGGAAACATCTTGCCGGTAGCCCAGCCGACATAGCCCAGCCCGCCAATCGCGCAGGCGAGGCTGACGGCCATCGTCGCAAGCAGCATCGCCGACAGCCCGGCCAGGAAGTGAGCGTATGTCAGCCCGTGCTTGCGGTTGAGGTACACCGCCCGGATAACCGCCCCGCCCCGCAGCGGCAGCAGGAGGTTGCCGAACCGCGTCAGCAGCGCCAGCAGCATCGCCTCGAACCCGCCCACGCGAGGGCCGAAGAGATGAACCGTCAGCACGATCGCGGCAGCGCTGTAGACGTAGATCATGACATCCAGCCCAAGTGCGGCCGCGAGAGTCGACCAGGAGATGTCGCGCACTGCCCGGAAATCCTCCGCGTTCCTTGCGACGTACCACGCGATGAGCCCCAGGACGACCACGAGCATCCCCAGCCGAGCCAAGCCCACCCACCTGCGCCGCCTGGGCGGCGGCGCTTCGTCAGCACCCGGTTGTCCGGCAAGTTGACCCATGCCCGAACCATATAATCGGCCGCGAGGGCAAAAAGAAAGCCCGATGTCGAGCACCGGCGCAATCGGGACGACACGTCGGGACGCGCCCAATGCTCCCGAGGCCCGCGAGACTCCGGTGGC
>JAUWQU010000154.1 GCA_030610965.1 Phycisphaerae bacterium | reverse complement strand
CGAACCCCCCCGTAACTGAGGCATTACCACGAGGGGCGATACTCTGAGCCAAGACCTTGCTTACGACGGCTTCCCGCCGGGGGCGGATGCGGATCGTCGGACCGTCGTTCGATATGTCGTGGCTCCCGCTGTGCTGAAGTCAACATGAAGGCCATGCATTGCTTGATTCACCAACGTCGTGGCAGGCGTTAGCGGTGGCAGCACAATGCATGACAAGTCGTCCGTAGCGCGGCCAGGCATGTTTTTTGCGCGGACTGGGGTCGGGGTCGGGGTCGGCGTCGGCGGGGCTCTCTAGATGTCATCCTCGCCGACTATGCTGCGCACGTCCTGGGATTCGCGCGCGTGGCCGGTATCGTCGTCGGCGCGGAAATGTCCGATGCTGAAGGCGTTTCGCGGGTAGGCCGCGGCCCGGCTCCGCTTTTGCTCCATCGCCCGCGCGTAGGCTATGCAGTACTTCGCCCACGGCCTCGCCAGAAGACGTGACTTGCCTATCGGCTCACCGGTGCCCAGGCAGATGCCGTACGTGCCCTTTTCGATACGGCCAAGGGCGTCGTGGATCTCCCGAAGCAGCACCCGCTCGCTGTGCAGCAGGCCAATGGTTATCTCCCGGTCGTCGCTCTCGTCGGCGCAGTTGGTCTGTTCCGGGGGCCCATCGGCCCGGTCGCCCTTGCCGGGTCCGGAGCCCCTGGCCTCGGCCGTCATGCCGGAAAGGTCGCCAAGCAGGTCCCGCCTCTTGTCCAGCAGAAGCCGGCGGAATTCCTTGAACTCTTTTCTGGTCAACGCGGGGGCCGTATTGCCCTCGCCTTTTGGTCCGTCAAAAGCCATCGTAGTCCTCCCGGGCGGTAAGTCGTTTTCGGCCTGCGTCTATGGTTCCTTACTGCCAGTTGGATTCTATCGTCTTCGGTGACCACTCGATTCCAGATTCTCTTCTCAGGCCGGCCCTTCGCATCGATTCCCAGGCTTTCCGCAGCCGCAAGAACCATCGTCCATGTACGGCCCTGACTCGAATAAGGGGGTACGATGTTTCTTGGCCATCCCACACGCCGGGCGGTTTGCGGTTGCCATGCGGCGCCTGTCACGCTATATAATAGTAAGGAATTGACCAATTACCCTGGCCGGCACTTCGTAATCCGGCCAGCCGGTGGTGTGCGGGGGTTCTGCACACCAAGTTGCTTCATCCAGGGTTTTTGCCATGGGAGCGTCAAGATGAAACGCGCAGTTATCACATTCGCGGTGCTTGCCGTCTTCGTATCGTACTGTCCAGCCGCCGACGCTGAGCCCGAGCGGGCCGCCACGGTCGAGGCCCAGATGGCCTACGAGTTGCTGATGGACACCTACATGCACTTCTCGACCAGCGAGTGGGACGAAGCGTTCAAGGCCGCCAACAAGTTCACGCGGGACTACACCCCCAAGCAGAAGGCCGACATAAGCTACATGCGCAGGGCCGCGGCGGAGTACCGCCCGTCCTGGTGGAAGAGCACCAAGTCCAGCAGCAACGTGTCTTTCGTCACGACGGTCTGGGGCAGGAGGTTCACCGCCAATTACAAGCCCTCGGACATGCTCGGCGCACAGGCGATCTGGAACGTTAACTACGACACCGGCCAGGTGGACATAGTCGTGACTTGGCAGCCGCACTGGGTCGACAGTGCCGACCCCGTCGAAGGCGACGCCGCCAGGGCCCACCACATTACGCGCGGGAACCTGGCCGAGGCGATCATCTGGCACGAGTTGGGGCACAACTACGTCACGAAAGGCTTCGACCTCACCGCGCTTATCGAGTTGTACACGAATCACCAGATCCTGTTCGACTCGATCCAGGAGTTCTACGCGGACATGACGGCCCTGTACCATTGCAGCCCGTCCGGGCGCAAGGCCACGTTCCTGATCCGCGTGCCGGGCCTGCACTGGAACAACGTCAACGACTGCCACGTGCGCGGCGCCATGGGCGTGGGCTCGTACATCCTGGCCACGGTCCTGAGCGACCCGGCCAAGTGGCCCAGCTTCAACCTGCCGACGGTGGTGCCAGACAAGGACGTCGAGCGAAAGACCATCCTGTACATGTACGAGCACCTCGACCCGGATTACACGTTTGAGGAAGACCGCGCCCTGCGCGAGTTGATCGGCCACCTGATACGCACGCGAGGGTCCGCCATCTTCCGCTCGAAGGGCACCGTCCCTCTGCCGAACAAACTGGTATACAGATTCACCACCTCCGAGGACCGCAACCACCAGCCCAAGCGCGACGCGTGGGTTGCTGCCGCGCTGCAGAAGGCCATCGACGCCGGCCTGGTCAACCCGGTCGAGGCCACCATGGGCCATCCCAAACGCTTCCGGATCCGCAAGCACTGGTAGCGCCCGCATGACTGGACCTCACATTGCCTCGCCGTGGGTGCGGATTGTCGACGACCCGGACCGCCGGCTGCTGGATTGCTGCATCTTCCGCGACCCGGCGCGGATATGGCATTGCGCGGGCGCCTTCGCCGGCACGGCAGGCCCTGCCGACCATGCCTCGGCCGGGGGATCCTTCTTTCACTGCACCGGCCGGGATATCGCCGGGCTGATGACGCGCAACCCCGACATCACACCCGCCATGCCCGCCGGCCCAGGCGCGACGAGCGGTGCGTCGCTGCGCAGCCCGCGGATCGTGTTCGATGGCCGGGAGTTCCACCTGCTGTTCGTTCATGGCGACGGGCGCGTACTGCACGCCCGCTCCGGCGATGCGAACCGCTGGGGCTCGCCTGCCGTCGAAGCCTTCGCCGACACGCAAGTCGCCGGCCCAAGCATCGTCCGCGTCCGCAGCCTGTGGTGCATGTACTACTGTCAGGTGCGGCTGATAAACGGCGCGGTTCGAAGTTGCGTCGTCCTGCGAACGTCGCTGCACCTGACGCAGTGGTCCACGCCCAAGGTCGTCTACGTAGACGACGCCGATACCGCCCCGGTCGAGGGCCCGGCCGAGGCAAGCCTGGCCGCCGCGGCACTGGTCCGCGGGCCGGGCGGATTCTTCCTGCTGCTAGGCCGGGTGAGCTCCGACGGCGAAGGCCCCGCCATCGCCCCGGCCGAGGTGCTCTTCTCCCAGCGCCACGACCGCTTCGCCTGGGGCGACAAGAGCCGCCTGGCCGAACTGCCGGACGTTGGCGCCCCGGCCGTCTTCGAGACCACCGGCGGCCTGTACGTCGCCCGAATCGTCACCAGAAGCGACTCACCCGGTCCGCCGCGGCGGATCGAAGTCGCCCGGCTTCAGTTCGACGGCGCGTAATCGCTCTCGTTTTTCTGAAGGCCCTGTCTTGGCTGGCTGTACAATGGGCGGCGGCTTTGGTCTTTTTGCCAAATGTTGCCAAAAGAGATCGAAAGGACGCGGGCACATGACGGAATCAAAATCGACGGCGGGCTCATCGCGGGCGCACACGAGGCGAACGTTCCTCAAGGCCTCGGGAATAGGGGTGGCCGGGCTTGCGGTCGGCAGCTTCGCCGCCAAAGGAGATCAACCAGTGTCTAAACCGCCGAATATCCTATTCATTTTCACCGACGACCTGGGCTACGGCGACATAAGCTGCTACAACTCCGAGGCGAAGGTCACCACCGCCAACGTGGACTCGCTGGCCAAGCAGGGCATGCGTTTCACCGACGCCCACAGCCCCTCGACCGTCTGCACGCCGTCGCGATACAGCGTGCTGACCGGCCGAATGTGCTTCCGCACGGGCTATCGCGGCGTGTTCTGCGGCGTCGGCGGGCCTTGCCTTATCGAGAAGGAGCGCCTGACACTGCCTCAGATGCTGCGCGACAAGGGCTACACCACCGCGGCGTTCGGCAAGTGGCACGTCGGGCTTACTTTCCTGGACAAAGACGGCAATCGCGTGAAAAAGGGCGGCGTCGAAGGCGTCAAGCAGGTGGATTTTTCGCGGGCGATCCCCGACGCCCCGATCCATCGCGGATTCGACCACTTCTTCGGCACGGCGTGCTGCCCGACCACGGACTGGCTTTACGCGTTCATCGACGGCGACCGGATTCCCGTCCCGCCGACAAAACTGCTGGACAAGAGCTCCGTGCCCAAGCACGCGTACTCCCGCGACTGCCGCACCGGCATGGTAGCGCCTGACTTCCATCACGAGGAGGTCGACCTCGTCTTCCTCGAAAAGAGCAAGCAGTTCCTCGAAAAGCACGTCAAACAGAACCCCGACAAGCCGTTCTTCCTGTACCACTCGACGCAGGCCGTCCACCTGCCGAGCCTGGCGGCCGACCGGTTCAAGGGCAGAACCAAGGCCGGCCCGCACGGCGATTTCATATTCCAGATGGACTGGGTGGTCGGCGAGTTGCTCAAGACGCTCGAGCGACTCGGCGTGGCGGACAACACGGTGGTCATGTTCGCCAGCGACAACGGGCCGGAAGTCGCCTCGGTGGTCAACATGCGAATGGACTACCAGCACGACGGCGCCCGCCCGTGGCGCGGCATAAAGCGCGACGACTGGGAGGGCGGGCACCGCACGCCGTTCATCGTTCGCTGGCCCGGCAAGGTCAAGGCCTCCAGCACGACCGGCCAGTTGACGAGCCTTACCGACGTAATGGCGACGTGCGCGGCCATCGCCGGCGCCAAGCTTCCCAACGACGCGGCCGAGGACAGTTGGGACATGCTCCCGGTGCTCCTGGGCACGCAGGGCGACAAGCCGGTCCGCACGTACATGCTGGCCCAGACGATCTCGCTGGCGATGTCGATCCGTCGCGGGCAGTGGAAGCTGCTGGCCCACAAGGGCTCGGGCGGCAACAACTACGAGAAGAGCGAAGTCCTCAGGCCGTACCATATCCCCGACACCGACCCCGACGCACCTGGCCAGCTTTACAATCTGGCGACCGACCCCGGCGAGCGGATCAACGTTTACAGCAAGCACCCCGAGATAGTGCGCGAGTTGACCGAGCGTCTGGCCGAGTCCAAGGCCTCCGGCCGAAGCGCGCCGCGGCGGTCCTGATAAGCTCCCTGCCAGGCGGCGGCCTGCGGCAAAATCCGCCTTTGCCTGTGTTTGTGCATTTTCGCACAAATATCTGGAAGGCGAAAATTCGCTTAATAATTTCCTTAATAGTCTATTGACAAATACCGGATAGTGCTGTAGAGTAATAGGTGCTCCAGAATCTGCATGGGAGAGAATGCAGGCTCTGCGAGGCAAGGAGCATCTGCTCAGGTTCTCCTTCCTCAGGCCTTTTGGCCAAAGATGTGCTGACCTTTATTCGCAGTTGGTATTTCGCGTGGTTTCTCGCGCGTGTGAGAGGCCGCACGGAGGCGCGGTTTTCGAGGATGTCTCTTAGGCGAATCGGGAGGCATGCCTGGACCGCTCACGTCATGGTAAGGTATGCGCGTAAGTTCAGACAGTAAAAGAGGAAAACCGTCCTGAGCGTCTTGGAGCGAAACTTTTTCTCACGTCCTTTTAGGAGATGGAAAATGAGAACTCTGGTATTGATCGCAGCAGTAAGCTTGTGCTTGGCCAGCGTGGCCGGGGCGGCGGGTATCTTTGGCGTCGGCGGAGTCTACACCGAGGACTTCGACTCGATGGGCCCCAATGGCACGGCCGCGCCGCCGGACTGGATCACCGGCCCGTACACCACCTATCTGAACCGGGAATTCCTGGATGGACCCTCCCCCTCGCCGATCACCAATAAGACCCTCGTTGTGGACGACGGCTCCAGCCAGACCAGGGACCTCAGCTACAACTTCGGCACGACCGGCACTTCGGACCGGGCGGTCGGCAACATCTGCACCACCGGTAATTCCAGCAATCCCGGCGGCGACCGAGGGATTCAGGTGGCCTTGTTCAACAACACCGGCTCGCCGATCACCTCCCTGGGCATCGAGTATGCCGGCGAGCAGTGGCGTATTAATCAAGGCACGGCCTCAATCAAGCCGGAGAGGCTCATGATGTACATCAGCCCGAGCAACGGCGCCGGCTACATCTACCTGGGGGCCATCCTGGACTTCACCGCTCCGCAGAACAGTCCGACCTACACGAAGCTTGACGGCAATCTGGGGGCCAACCGGACTGTGCTCACAAGTACGGTGGACCTGGCCGCGATCGGCTATCCCGGCGGCGCCATCGACCCGAGCCAGATCTTCTACCTCACGTGGCACGACTGGAACGACAACGCCACCATCGACCACAGCCTGGCCATTGATGACGTGAGCATCACCGCGATTCCCGAGCCGGCCTCGATGGCCCTTCTGGCCATGGGCGGCCTGGCGCTGCTCCGCCGCAGGCGGACGAAGAAGTAAGGATCGTTAAGTATTGCCGCACAAGCCGGCCGGTCGGCAAAGACCGGCCGGCCCGTGCGGAGAGATTTTCGGGCGGTTCCCGAAAAAAACGCAATAGAGACGTGGAAAGGAGCGGCATATGAGAATGCACTGGATTGTAATCGCCGTAACGTGTCTGGCGCTGACGTCCCTGGCGTCGGCGGACTTCACCGCCTACAACGATTTTGTCACAGACTACACCACGGCCGCCAACGTCACGCAGTGGGGTTACTCGGCCAGCGGCCCGCAGGCGCTGAAGGATCAGGCCACCGGCGCCACGGTGACGCCGACGATGACCATGACCTACTACCACATGAGCAACAACACCACTGGCCCGGCCGGCGAAATCGCCGCCGGCACGGACGCGGCCACGATCTTCGGCGGCTTGGTCTCCACCAAGAACAAGGTGGACGCCTACAACTCCGGGTACATCGGCGACTGGTACGCTACCTTGGGGTTCAAGGACCTCAACCCGGCGAAGACCTACAACCTCGCGGCCGTCATCGACCGAGGGAAGGTCGATTACGCGAACAACCGATGGACGCTCATCTCGGTGGAGGACGCGGACGGATCCACGTACGCCAGCAGCAGCGGGGCCTACCAGGTCAGCCCCACTGCTGTCAGCATCGACAGCTACAACACGGTCAACGGCTACGTTGCCATGTGGACCGGCATTCAGTCCGGCGCCGACGGCGCTTTCACCCTCCGCTTTGCCCCTGCCATCGACGCCGAGCTCCCCGAGGAGTACAGGGCGACCAATCAGGATGGCAGAGGCTACGCCCCGGCCGGGATTATGCTCCAGGAAGTGCCCGAGCCGGCCTCGATGGCCCTTCTGGCCATGGGCGGACTTGCACTGCTTCGTCGCCGTAAGAAATGAGTAACCGTGCGGAGAGGGTTTCGGGACGTTCCCGAAAGCACCACTCGGTATTTAACTGAAGGAAATGAACAATGAGAACACACTGGATTTTAACCGCGGTAATGTGTCTGGCACTGACGTCGCTGGCCTCGGCGGACTTTGTCGCCTACAACGATTGTATACCGGGATCGGTGAACGTCGAAGGCGGCAATAATCCCGCCAACACAACCACCATCGGCCGAAATGAGACCGGCCTGCTGAAGGACTTCACCACCGGCCTCGATACCACCGTGTCGGCCCAACTTGTCATCAGCGGCATGAACGGCAACGATGGCACTGGAGCCGTCAATAACTTCACCGCCGGCAACGATGCCGCCAATATGTTCAACGGCAAGGTGAACATGGCCGGCAGCGTGATCTACTACCAGAGTACTGACTGGTATGCCGACCTGATCTTCACGGGCCTCAACCCCGAAAAGCAGTACGTCCTGGCTACCACGCATGACCGCGGTATCAGGGGCACTTCTCCTTATATGAATCGGTGGTCGGTTTACACCATTCAGGGCGCCGACGCCGCGAACTATACCGGCAGCGTTGCCCCCGCCGGCGATAGCACGACTCTGGTGAACATCAGCAACGAACG
>JAUWQU010000303.1 GCA_030610965.1 Phycisphaerae bacterium | reverse complement strand
ATGATCTCGGACGGATCGGCGATTACCATGAGGTACAAGCAATTCGACATGGCCCTCAAGCCCCGAGACCCAGCGCGGATCCGGACGCTGCTGGCCTCCCCGGGCCTTCTGGGGGACAGTTGGGCTCACAGGCAGCCGTGGCGCCTTGGCGCGGCCAGGGCCGCCGCCACCTCGCAGGCCATGCTGATCGTCTTCGACGCCGAGTGTGCTTACGGCGTCATGGCCCCCTACACCTGGCTGAAGAAAACGCCGGCCATGTGGCCGGCCAACCACGACGGTCACATGCATCAGAAGTATTCCCGGTACTCGGCCGAGCACTTTCCCGTCGGTGTGACGATCGCCGCCGCGCCCAACCGCGTTTCTCCGTCGGCGTCCGCCAAGGCCCGGCGCAGCCAGACGTCTCCGCCCGGGTCCGCCGCCGACCGATGGTCTGTCCAGGATACCGTTCAGCCGCGAGCCATGGTTCTCACGCGAGACGCGCTCTTCCTGGCCGGGTGGCGGGACGCGTTGGCGGTCCAACTGAAAACGGGGCGGCCCATTGACCCCGCCAACCCGGACCCCAGGCGGTCGTTCCTTAGGGCGGTTTCCCCAGCCGACGGGAAGGTGCTTGCCGAATGCCCGCTGGGCTGCGAGCCGGTATTCGATGGCCTGGCTGCAGCCTACGGGCGGCTGTACGTGTCGCTGAAAAACGGCGCAGTCGTATGCATGGGCGCCGCCCGCTGAGCTATGCGGCTCGCATCGGCTATTTTTTCCCGCGCGGCTTTGACCGGCGGGTGGCGGCCCCCTTGGGCGGCTTCTCGCCGGGGATGGTCATGTGTTTGGTGGTGAAGTAGTTCCGTACGTCCTTCATCTGGTCGTCGGGGATTTCGCGGTCAAAGGGGAATGTCGAGGCGTTGGTGACGTAGCGGCTGAGGTAGTCGTCGGCGAATCGGCCGGCGTCGCCCATGGCTTCGGGGGCCAAGTATCGGATCTCGTCGCCGGCTTGGTGTCCGAAGCCGTTTGTGGCGCCGCCGCGGGCGAACTGCACGTTGGGCACTCCCACGGCCGCCAGCGGCGTGCCGTCTGAGCTCATGGGCATCTTCTTGACCTCACACGCCGTCCCGGTTTCGCTGGCCAGCAGACGGACCGACGCCCCGACGTCTTCCGGGCCGTTGAAGGTCGCGTGGAAGCGGCCGATGGTGCAGCCGTGCATGTCGAAGTTGAATGTCAGGCGGTGCCTCTCCAATTCGGTCTTGTCCACCTTCTCCCTGAACGACGAGGCCTTCTTCTCGCGACGGTCTTTGCCGAGCAATTGGCTGGCATAGTGTCTGCTGCCGAACAGGCCCGTCTCCTCGGCGGCGAAGGCAATGAAGCGCAGCGTCCGCCTGCTCGGCCTGGCTGCGAGCACTCGCGCCAGTTCCATCATCACGGCCGTGCCGCCCGCGTTGTCGCAAGCGCCCGGGCAGCCCCAATGGCTGTCGTAGTGCGCGCAGACAACGACGATCTCTTCGGCGAAGTCGGTGCCGGGTTTCTCGCCGATGACGTTTAGGCTGTAGGACTTTCTCTCGGTGTTTCGCAAGACGAGCCTGGCGCGGTCGGCGGGCTTTTTGATTATGTCCAGCCCGTCGAGGTGGCGAATGGTCGCCATCGGAAGGCTGCCGTATACTGCCCGCTCATCGTCGTAGAGGACGGTTCGCCTGTAGCCATCGCGCAGGGCGGAGTCGATGTTGATAATCGCCTTCGCGCCTAGACGAATCAAGCGGGGGCGGTCCTCGGGGCGAATCGGCCCGCCGACTAGTACGATCTTGTCCTTCATCGCCGGCGTGAGGTATCCCAACTGCCCGGCCTCGGCGAAGAATATCTCGCCTTCAACTCCGCCGGCTGGTGTGCTCTTACTGAGCAGGACAGGCTCGGCCGTGATCTGCCGCCACTTTCCGCCCTGGCGGAATTCGAGGACGCACTCGCGGTTGTCGTAGGTGATGGACGGGAAACGCTGGTTGGTCACCTTCAGGCCGAAGGACTTGAAGGCCTTGGTGATGTACGCCGCGGCCTTGTGCTCGTCCGTGCTGCCCGTCAGCCTGGTGCCTATGGTCACGGACAGATGCTCCGCGTGCCCATATGCCTTCTTGCCGTCGAATGCCATTGCTTTCGCGGTCATCTTCCTCAGCTTTCAGGCCACAGGGCGGGCCTAGTTGACGTACTTTGCGATGAAGGTCACTGCGTCGCCGACGGTTTGGACGGAGAGGGCGGCCTCATTGTCCATCTCGACGCCGAACTCTTCTTCAAACCCGGCCACGAGCTGGATGGACTGGCTGGATTCGGCTCCGAGGTCGAAGACGAAGTTGCTTTCCGGCTCGACCATTTCGGCATCAACGCTGAGCACTCCGCAGACTACTTTCACTACGCGGTCCTGAATCTCTTTGTTTTCCACGGCATCTCCTTCGGGGTCTTGGTCTATTTGGGTTGGGTTTCGCCGTTGATCTTGATTCTCACGTCGGCCACGGCCCCGCCCTGGCCGGCAGGCCAGACCAGCAGCGGGTTGATGTCCAGTTCCGCGATTCGCGGGAAGTCCGTCACCAGTCGGCTCAGTCGCAGCAGGCACTGGCAGATCGCCTCGATGTCGGCGGGTTCCGTCCCGCGGGCGCCTTCCAGCAGGCTGTGGGCCTTGACGTCCTTGACCATTCGCATGGCCGAGGCGGGCCCGATGGGGGCCAGCGCGAAGGTAACGTCCTTGAAGGTCTCCACGAACAGCCCGCCGAGGCCGAACATCAGCGTCGGCCCAAACACGGCGTCCTGCTTGGCTCCGAGGATGATCTCGTGGCCGGCCGGTACCATCTGCCGGGCGATAACGCCCTCGATGGTGGCATCGGGCACGGCTGCGTGGACGCTGTTCATCATGTCCCGGTGGGCATCGCGGACGGCTTGGGCGGATTCGAGGTTCAGCGCCACGCCCTTGACGTCGAACTTGTGGACGATCTGCGGGCTGACGATTCGCAGAACGACCGGATAGCCGATCGAATCGGCGAACTCGACGGCCTCATCGGCGCTGCGGCAGAGCTTGTAAGCCGGCACGGGGAACTCGTATGCCTTGAGCACCGCCAGGGCCTGGTCCTCGCGGAGGTATCCGGCGGGCGCGGGGTCGATGATGGCCGCGGCGGCGGCCTGGTCTGCGGGCGTCTGCTGGGGCTCTTCTGCCGGCTGGGACCGCCACTTGATGACACGCTGCACGTCGGCCATCGCGCGGCAGGCCCATTCGGGCAGGATGTAGTGGGGGATGTTCGCGGCCTGGAGGATGTCGATCCCTCCGACGACGTCGCAGGCGCCCATGAACGAGCAGGCGATGGGCTTGGTGGCGTGGGCGTGGACCTCGCACACGCCTCGGGCGATGCCCTCGATGTCGGTCATCGATTGCGGAGTCAGGATGACCAGCATCTGGTCCACCGCGGCATCGGCCAGGACGGCCTCCATGGCGGCTATGTAGCGGTCGGACCGGGCATCGCCGATCACGTCGACGGGGTTCTTGATGTTCGCGGCCGCCGGGAGCGCGGCGCTGAGCTTGGCAGTCGTCTCGGGTGCGAAGGGGGCGATGGTCAGCCCACTGCCGACGGCGGCGTCGGTGGCCATCACGCCGGGTCCGCCGGCGTTGGTGACGATCGCCAGGCTATCGCCCTTGGGCAGTGGCTGGTAGGTCAGCATGATGGCGGAGTTGAAAAGCTCCTCGATGCTGGTCACGCGGATGATGCCGGCCTCGCGGAAGACCGCCTCGCAGATCGCGTCCTCGCCGGCGAGCGAGCCGGTATGGCTGGCCGCGGCGCTGGCGCCTTGTGGGGTTCGCCCGGACTTGATGGCCAGGATCGGCTTGGCGCCGGGGCCTCGGGTGATGCGTTGGGCGACTTCGATGAGCTTTCGCCCGTTTCGCAACTCCTCCAGGTACAGCAGGATCATGTCGGTCTGGTCGTCGCCGCGGAGGTACTCCAGAAGATCCATCTCCGTCAGGCCGGCCTTGTTGCCGAAGCTGACGAACTTGGAAAAGCCGATGCCCTTGCCAAGGGCGTAGTCGAGCACGGCCGTGCATAGCGCGCCGGACTGGCTCAGGAACGCGATTCGCCCCTGGGCGGGCATCTTGCGGGCGAACGAGGCGTTGAGCGACATGGCCGGATCGGTGTTGATGACCCCCAGGCAGTTGGGGCCGATCATCGCAATGCCGTTGGCGTCGCAGATGTCCTTGATCCGCTGCTCGCGCCGCAGGCCTTCAGGGCCGACTTCTCGAAAGCCCGCCGAGATGATGATGACGGCCTTGACGCCCTTTTTGGCGCAGTGTTCCAGTGCCCTTTCGCAGACATTCGCCGGGAACACGATGACAGCCAGGTCCACGTCGTCCTCGATGTCGGTGAGGTATCGGTAGGCCCGCACCGAGTCGATACTTCGCTTGCCCGGCGCGACCGGGTACAGCACGCCGGTATAGGAGGTGGTCAGGATGTTGTGGAAGATATCGTAGGGGACGGTGCCGGGGCTGCGCGTCACGCCGAGTACGGCGATGCTGCGGGGGTTGAAGACCGCATCGATGGCGCGGGAGATCCCGGACCCGCTGGGGGCGGCTTTGGGCGAGGGTGCTTGAACGGACATCTATTTGCCTTTCTATTCCGAGAAGAAGGTCTTAGCTCTTAGGTCTTAGGTCTTAGGGTGGCAAGCCCTGATCATCGCAGTTGGCACTTGCGGCCGAGCCGCGATAACCCGCCGCACACGCTTGTGGGCTCTATGGCCCATGAGCTAAGACCTATGACCTTCCTTTCACTTGCGGAGCAATTGCTTTCTGCCTTTGCGGACGGCCACGTTGCGGACCTCGGCCGTCATGTCGAAGATGGTGTCCCACATGGCCTCTTCGGCCGGGGCCCACTGCATATTCCGCCGGCTCATCGCGATCTTGGCGGTCTCATACAGCTTGCCCTTGCCGAAGCCCTTGGTCGCGGCCCCGTAGAGGAACCAGGTGAACGAGGAGATGAACTTGGGCAGGGGAGCGCCCGTTGCGACGAGCAGCGCCATCGCACCCACATACGAGCCGGTGTTCAGCAGCGTGCCGATCGATGTCTTCGTGTGGTCGCCGATCAGCGAGCCAACCTTCGTCGAGCCCGTGTCCACGGGTCTGCGGCCATCCAGCACCACCGAGACGGAGGTGTAGTCGTTCTTCAGGTCGCTGTTGGTCGTCATGGCGCCGAGGTTGACCCACTCGCCGACGTACGCGTGGCCGAGGAAGCCGTCGTGGTACTTGTTGGAGTAGCCCTGGATGATGGACTCCTCGACCTCGCCGCCGATCCGGCAGACCGGGCCGATCGAATTGCCCTCGCGGCAGTTGGCGCCAAGCAGGATCGACTCTCGGCCGATGTAGCACGGGCCCTCGATGCGGCTGAAGGGGTGTATCTCCGCGCCCTCGTCGATGTAGACCGGGCCGTTGGCGGCGTCGATGACGACCATCGGATGCACCAGGGCGCCTGGCGCTACGAACACGCTGTCGGTGCTGCCGCGAATGGCGTTGGGCTCTTCGACCGTGCCCTCGATGCCGCTGAGCCCGGCCGCGGCGAAGTCTTCGGTGATCTGCGCGGGGTTAGCCAGGACCAGATCCCAGATGTAGTTCCAGCGGGGCGCCGAGCACTGGCTCGTCGGCAGGGACGCCTTGGCCGAGTCCACGAAGGACTGGATGCTGTCGGCATTGAGC
>JAUWQU010000626.1 GCA_030610965.1 Phycisphaerae bacterium | reverse complement strand
TGAACTGGACGCCGGAGGCTCCGTCCGCGGCGGCCGGGGCGGCGGCGAAATCGACCAGGTACGTCTTGGCCTTGCCGCTGTCGAGCCCGCGAAGAATCCACCACAGCCTGCCGTCGGCGACCTGGCAGGCCACGCACTTGCCGTCGGCGGTCATCGTGGCGGCCTTGGCGCCGGCGGGCGCCTCGATGGACATCGGCACGCAGACGCGGTCCCGCGAGCCGGCCTCGACGACCAACGTCCTGGCCGCGGCCGAGACGGCACAGAAACCGCCCAAGGCCAGGACTCCGGCCGAGGCGAAGAGCAGGCAAGTGACGAGCTTCAGCGGGCTGTGCGTATCCATTCGTATCTCCCATAGTCAAAAGAAGCGGAAAACCATATCCATCTAAGGGATTAACACTAACCCCCTGCCGGCGGTTTTGCCAGAATCCGACCCGGCAAGTAATAGCAAGAATATGAAACCGATGACCCGTGACCCCTTTTGGGGTTGCAACTTCGGGCGAGGGCAGGCAGAATCTTCGCAGGTAATCCTGAAAGGAAAGGACGGTCGATTTCATGGCAATGAAAAAGTTCATCAACGATCCGGCGAACCTGACAAGCGAGCTGCTGGAAGGCTACGTCCAGGCCTACGGCGACAAGGTCGCGCTCGCCGGCGACAGGACGGTTGTCCGCGCCAAGTGCAAGGATGAGTCGAAGGTGGCGATCGTCACGCTCGGCGGGGCCGGGCACGAGCCGGCCCTGAGCGGCTTCGTCGGCGAAGGCATGCTGGATGCCAGCGTGGTCGGCGACATATTCGCCGCCCCGGGCCCGCCGCCGGTCTTCGAGGCCCTCAAGCTCATGGACCGCCCCGCGGGAGTGCTCTTCGT
This sequence comes from Phycisphaerae bacterium, assembly GCA_030610965.1. Lineage (GTDB taxonomy): Bacteria > Planctomycetota > Phycisphaerae > SM23-33 > SM23-33 > JAUWQU01. Next base: position 2,480 of record JAUWQU010000626.1, on the reverse strand, counting down.
AGTGCTCAACCACGCCGGCGATCTCATGAGCGCGAACATGGCCATGGACATGGCCTCCAAGCAGGGCCTCAACGTCCGCCAGGTTCTCACGCACGAGGACATCGCCCCCGGCGCCGACTCGCCGGCCGAGGACCGCCGCGGCCTTGTCGGCTGCGTCCCGCTGTACAAGATCGCCGGCGCCGCGGCCGAGGCGGGCAAGGACCTCGACGAGGTCTGCCGCGTGGCTGAGAAGTTCAACGCTCAGATGGCCACGCTCGCCGTCGCCATCAAGACCGCCACGCACCCGCAGAGCGGCGAGGAGATATTCGCCCTGGCCGATGACGAGATGGAAGTCGGCATGGGTCAGCACGGCGAGGCCGGCACCGGGCGAAGCCAGATGATGACCGCCGACCAGACCGCTCGCGTGATGGTCGAGCAACTCGCCAAAGCCGTCAAGGCCGGCAAGGGCGACAAGGTTCTGCTCATAATCAACGGCGCGGGCGCTACCACGCTGATGGAGCAGTTCATAATCTTCCGCGCCGCCCGCAAGGTCCTGGCCGAGGCGGGCATCGAGGTGGCCCGATCGCTGGTCGGCGAGTATCTGACGGTTCAGGAGATGGCCGGGTTCCAGATGTTCGTGGCGAAAATGGACGACGAGTTGCTGTCGCTGTGGGACGCCCCGTGCGACACGCCGTACCTGACCGTCCGCTGACGTTGGATTCGGAGGCCGCAGCCATTAGCGATACGTTAGGTTACCAGGAAATAGCCGCCATGATCCGCCGGGCGGCCTCGGATATCCGGGCCGCGGTGGATGAGCTTTCCCGGCTGGACTCGGCCACGGGCGACGGAGACCACGGCTCGGCGATGCTTCGCTCGATGGACGCCGCCGAGAAGGCCCTCGCCGAGGCCGGCGAGTCCGCGAGCCCGAAGGACGTCCTGTTCCAGGCCGGCTGGGCCGTAATGAGCGCCGCCGGCGGGGCCACGGGGCCGCTTCTGGGCTCGCTGCTCATGGGGCTCAGCGAAGGTTTCGGCGATAACCCGAGGCTGGACGCCGCCGGCACGGCCGCGGCGTTCGAGGCCGCCCTGGCGAGCGTTCGCAAGCAGACAAAGGCCCAGCCGGGCGACAAGACGATGATGGACGCCCTCGTCCCGGCCGTGACGGCGATTCGTGAGGCCGCCGACGCCGGCGCGGGCATCCCGGCCGCTTTGAAACAAGCCGCCGAGGCCGCCGCCAAGGGGGCCGAGGCGACCGTGACGATGCAGGCCCGCTTCGGGCGGGCAAAGAACCTCGGCGAGCGGAGCATCGGCAGCGTCGATGCCGGCGCAAGGTCGATGGCATTGCTGCTGGCAGGCTTTGCAGCCGCGCTGGGCGGCAAGTAGTAAAGTAATAAGGAAAGCAATCTCATGGCGGAAGCCCAAGGCAACATCGACAGCAAGGACTTCGGGCTCGGAATACCCCAGAACAACCAGGGCTACTACCTCAAGGGCTCAGCCCACCTGGAATGGGGCATGAAGGACCGGCTCGCGCGGGTTTTCAGCCCGGCCACCGGCAAGACGGTCATGCTGGCGTTCGATCACGGCTACATCATGGGCCCCACCAGCGGCCTGGAGCGGATGGACCTGACGATCGTCCCGCTGCTCGCCCACGCGGACTGCCTGATGTGTACCCGCGGCGCGCTGCGGCAGATAGTCCCGCCGACGTTCACCAAGCCCATCTCGCTGCGTTTCTCCGCCGGCTCGACCGTCCTGACCGAACTCAACGACGAGTGCGTGATGGACATCGAAGAGGCCGTCAGGCTCAACGCCTCGATGCTGGCCGTCATGGTCGGCGTCGGCAGCAAACACGAGGCCCTTACCGTCCGCAACCTGACGGCCACCGTCGACGCCGGCAGCCGACATGGCATCCCCGTGCTCGGCGTGACTGCCGTCGGCAAGGAACTCGTCCGCGACGCGCGATACCTGGCAATGGCCTCGCGGGTCTGCGCCGAAAACGGCGCCCACGTCGTGAAGACCTACTACTGCGACGAAGGCTTCGAGAAGGTAGCCGCCACCTGCCCCGTGCCCATCGTCATCGCAGGCGGCAAGAAGCTGCCCGAACTGGACGCCCTGAAAATGGCCCGCAACGCCATCGACCAGGGCGCCTGCGGAGTGGACATGGGCCGCAACATATTCCAGGCCGACAACCCCATCGCCATGATCCAGGCCGTCAAGGCCGTCGTGCATGACAACGAGTCAGCCGAGAAGGGCCTGGAACTCTACAACACCCTCAAGAACGAGAAAGAATAGCGACCTCGATTGCTAACAGGAACTGAGTGGAAAAACGGGACAGGCTGCTTGCGATGCTAAAGTAGCCTGTCCCTTTTTCTGCTTTCATCAGCAGGCGTTCTTATTGATACGTTGGATGGCTGCGATACTCGTTCTATGAGCCCGTGGGCCTGCTGGTTGCCTTTGGAATGAGGGGGGAATGTGGGAATCCCTTTCCACTGCTGGCGACAACATCT
>JAUWQU010000245.1 GCA_030610965.1 Phycisphaerae bacterium | reverse complement strand
GGCTTCCTGGAAGTAGACGTCGTTTCTCACGGTCCAGTCGCCCTTGTCGTCGACGAGCCACGGGAACTTTCCTTCCCGCTTGACCGCCGCATCGAGGTCGCCGTAACCCAGCAGGTCCGTCTTCTGCATCCAGAACCTCGGCGGGTCGCCCTTGAAGCCGGAGATCTTCAGCGCGTAGCGCTTGCCGGCCTCGAGCTTCACGTCCTGCTTGACCGGCTCGCCGCCCGGCTTTCTGCTGTAGACCTGTTTTCCATCGAGTTCCATCACGTTGTAGGAGCTCTCGCCGGAACCGCAATGCACTTGATAGACGCCCTTTTGGGGCACTTCGAGTTGGCCCTGCGCGATCGGTTTCCCCGTCGGCGTGCCGTCCGGCTGGTAGAGTGTCAGCGGTGCGATCCTGTAGTTGCCCACCCGATAGATTGTCAGGGGGCCCTTTGGGGCCGCCGGGTCGGATGTGAGGTAGACCCCCGTGTAGAGGTTCCTCGCACCGCTGATAGTACCCATGCCCACCATGTTGGATTGGCCGGCCAGGAGATACACCTTGACCGGCTTGGTGGCGTCACCGGCTTTGCCGTCCGGATCGGGCAGTTGTGCGGGGATGTCCTTTGCCGGGGCATTGAGGGCGAATCCTGTCAGCACCAGTGCTGAGAGGGCCAATACGATTGTGAAGCGGCGTCCGGTAGTCATCATGATTCCTTTCCGTGTTATGTTCGTGTGTTATCCTACTTGAAATCAGCAGTGCGGAGCACTCGAGATTCATCCATGCCCAGGGCAAGTATGCAGGTGTTTGTCCCGTAGCGGACCTCGACCTTGCCTGGACTGTTGGAAACACCCCGCACAACGGCTTGTGTCAGCTTGCCCTCTTTCCATTCCATGTCCAGTTCATAGCCCCCGCGGACACGCATGCCTTTGACATGCCCTTCAGACCATGGTTTGGGCAGGGCCGGTAAGAGGTGAATATATCCCATGTGCGACTGCGCGAGCATTTCGTTGACGCCGGCAGGATAGCCGAAGTTGCAGTCGATCTGGAATGGCGGATGGCTGGCCCAGAGGTTGCCGTAGATCCTGCTTGCCATCAGGCCCGAAAGCAATGTATACGCGCGCTGCCCATCCAGCAGCCGGGCATAGATGCAGGCCTTCCACGCCTGGGACCAACCCGGCCCGCCGTTGCCTCGTGCGATCAGGCTGACCTTCGCCGCCTCGGCAAGCTTCGCCGTGGTCGTGGGGTGAATCTGGCGACCGGGATAGACCGCTATCATATGGTTAATGTGGCGATGCGTGTCCTTCGGGTCGTCGATGTCCTCCATCCATTCCTGGAGCTGGCCCCACTTGCCGATCTTCGGCGCCAGTAGTTTTTCCCGTTTGGCGATCAACTCCTTACGGTACTCGGCGTCGACGCCGAGCGCCTCGCTGGCCTCGATTACGTTGGAGAAGAGGTCCCAGCAGAGCTGCTGGTCATACGATACTCCGTCGGCTTTCACCGGACCATGTTCCGGCGAGCGGCCGTCGGGCGCCACCAGCGTCCCATCGGGCAGTTCCTTGAGGTGATCGACCCAGAACTCGCTGATCTCCTTCATGACCGGATAGGCGTATCTCTCAAGATAGGCCTTGTCTAGTGTAAAGGCGTAGTGATCCCAGAGGTTCTGGCAAAGCCACGCCGAGTCGCCCTTCTGGAAGTGCCATGTCGACCCGCCGAAGACGCCGTTCTCCGAGCGCATCAGCCAGCCACGCTTGACCTTGAGGACCTTGCGCGTCTCGGCCTTGCGCACCTCGCGGATCGAATCGATCCACTCAGCCACCGGCACGAAGCACTCGGCGAGGTTGGCCGGTTCCGTGAACCAGTAGTTCATCTGCAAGTTGACATCGGTGTGATAGTCGCAGCGCCAAGCCGGGCGTTTGCTGATCAGCCAGAGCCCCTGCAAGTTGGCGGGCAGTGCCCCCTCGCCGGGCCGCGAGCAACTGATTATCAGGTAGCGGGCGTACTGGTAGAGCATCGCCTCGAGGCCCCTGTCAACGGCCGGGCCGGCCTTCTTTCTCACCTGTTCCGAGTAGGCCTTCACACGCTCCGCTGTAGGCAACGCCGTCGCGGCTGCCGGGGTGTCGCCGAGGTCGATCGACAACCGATTGTAGAGGCTCTGGTAGTCCGCGACATGCTCGTCGAGCAAGTCAGCATAGGAACGTTTCGACGCGGCGGCGATCTGGGCGCTGACGCGTTTGTGCGGGTGGGGCCCTCGCCAGCCCTTGTCACGCCGGTTGAGGTAGTTGGTGTCCGCGGCCAGCAGCAGCGTCACGCTGTCGCAGTTCTCGAAGACCACGGTGTTGTCGACAGTCTTGACCGTGCCCCCTTCGTGCAGAACGCGGACCTGTGCTTCGAGGTCGAGGTCGATGTTCTTGTCTGAGGCGTATTCCCTGCTGCCGAGAAGGCGCTGGGGTTGCGCAAGATGAACCTGCCACCACCAGAACTTGCTGGTGTCGCCGGTCATGGTGAGGGTTTCGTTTTCGGCTGCAACCGGGACCTCATGCACGTTGCTCAGGGAGACATTCCCGCTGAGGGCCGCTTTCTTGTCCGCGGAAAAGCGGAAGGCCATAACCTGCGCCGGATGGCTGGCGAAATACTCGCGCTTGTAGCGGACGCCGCCGGATTTGTAGGTGATCGTCTGGACGGCGCGGCTGATGTCCAGTTCCCGGTGGTAGTCACTGTATTCCGTGTGCGGCGTCTCAACGTAGACGTCGCCAAAGGGTTGATAGCCGCCGGTGCAGTCTTCGTTGCCGACCCAGAGGGAATCCTCGTTGAACTGGATCCGCTCCTTCCGCGGCTCACCAAAGACCGTGCATCCCAGCCGGCCGTTTCCGATGGGATAAACGGATGTCTCCCATATCCTACCCGGCCTTTTCGTGGTCGCGGCGTCAATGACCACCGGCTTATCCGCCCACAGTACGCGTTTCATGGGGGCGGCCTTCTCACCTGCAGCGGCCCATTGGCCCAATGACAAAAGCAGCATAGCTGCGGACATCAAGTTCGCGAGCCCGTGAAGGCCTGTCTTGTATCGAGTCTTCATGTTCGTCGTGCCCTCCCTATTCTTACGTGTGTTTGGTTCATCTGTATTGCCTCTCTTGCTCTTTACTTCGCCTGTCTTTTCATCACGTACAACGGCGACTGCCATCCCTTGGGGTTCCGGGTGCTGAACCCGCCGGCTTCGACGAACAGGTAGTCGCTGCCGTCGATGGCCTTGACGGTCATCTTCAGCGCCTGATACCGTTCCAGATCCATCAGGGCGTCCCCGGACCAGATCCACTGCGCATTTTCGGTCCGGCCCTTGTCCGTGAAGGTCATGCCCTTGATCTGGGCGCGACGGGCGTTCATTTTCTTGTCGGGAGTGAACTCGTCGATCGACGGCACCACGTCGATGGTAGTCCACCTGCCGAGCACCTTCGGATTGGCGACGAACCGTCCGTCGTAACGGAACTTGTAGTCGTCCGGCTGCAGTTCCCTGTTATCGGGGTCCTGTTGCGCCTGCCAGGCCGACGTCAGCATGGGGATCACGGTCGCCGACTTCACCACCAGATCATCGCCCATCGGCGGCAGCTTCTGCTCGTCGAGGTGGATGCTCATCTTGCCCTGGGGTGTTTTGATGCTCGGCTTGGTGCTGTATTTGTCGTTGTAGCGGATGAAGGTCTTCACCGCTATGGTCACCTCGCCGGCTTTAAAGTCGTCGAGGAATTCCTGGGTGATGTAGGCACCCTTGGGACGGCCGCCCGATCCACGACCGCCGCCCTGCTTGGCTTCGATCAAGGGCTTGCCGTTGATGTAGATGATATGCCCGCCACCGGCGCCGACGTGCTCGCCGGTATTCACCCGCAGGCGATAGCGGTGTCCATCTTTCAGTGCCGGGATCTTGAAGGTGCCGCGCATGAGCAGCACTTCCTTCTCCCACAAGGTGTTGATCTTGGTCGCACCGTAGCAACCCGGGCCGACGCAGCCGGTCGAGCACTTGGTGATCGGGTGATCGGGCACCTTCCCTTTGTAGTTGCCAAAGGGGCTCTTGCCCTTCTTCCAACCGGCCTTGGCGGGATCGAAGTCGGGCGCGTGCCAGTTCTCCATGCCCTTGGGCATCGTCACTTCACGATAGCGGGAGACCAGTTGGTCAAAGGGCACCCGCTCGGCGGCGATCGGGTCGAAGCTGTGGTAGGACCACTCGGCGTCGCGCTGGTCCGCAAACATGTGCCAGTCGAATTCGTCCAGGCCGGCACGCTTGTAGAGGGCGGCCAATCCATCGATGGGCTCCCCTCTGCCGCCGGGGTAGCCAGACTTCACTTCGTTGGCAGCCAGGGGGTACAGCCTCTTGCGGTTCTTGCCGACGTACTCGGGGATGAGTTCGTCCATGATGATCGGGGTGATCGCCTTTTTCAGCTTGGGACCGAACGCGCTCGGGTCCGCGGCGAGAAAGAACTCCTTGTAGGGCAGGATCTGTTCAGGGTGCTTCTGCCGGGCAATCTCGTAGAGCACGTCCAGCCCGCCGGGCACCTCGGCCAGCGAGGCGGCGATGGCTTCGAGGTGGTACTCGTAAGTGGGCTTGAGGTTCTGGCCTGCGGGACTCGTCTTCTGGCCGGCATAGCCGGTGAAGGTCTCCGTCAGGGTATCGGTCGCCAACTGCTGCACCGCGGGGCCGGCGTCCTTGATCCTGGCACGGATGCCCGGTGCGAACCCGTGCGTCACGGACACGCGCTGGTTCGTCCTCAACAATTCGCCCATCGCGGGCAGCACTTTCTTATAGCAACGCTCGTCCGCCGCCACCGGGGTCAGCGCGGTCAAAGCGGCGTTCCGCAGCCAAGCCTCCTCGTGCTTGAGATAGGGAAGCAGGAGATCGACAAGGGGCACGATCTGATCCGCCGAACCGCGGCCGATGAGCTGGATCGCCGCGTCCTTGATCCACCACGATTCGGCCGGGTTCCTGACCGCCTGCACTGCAAGTTCAAATATCTCTGGCCTGAGCACATCGGTGCGGTTCAAGATGGCTCCGAACATGACCCGACGGACGCGCGGGTCTTTGTGTTGCAGGAATCCCATCACCAAGTCCGGACGCACCTTGCCTCCGGGAGCACGCCGACCGATGTAGCCGCTGTTGATGCCGAGCGCCTTGAATGCGGCGATGTTACGGATGTTGAAATCCTGGTGATGGATGTATTTGCGGATCTCGTCGTCGCTGGGCTGATCCGGTCCGTGGAAGCGGCGGATGAAGTGCATGCTCGAATCTCTGGCCAGGGTCTCGCCCGAGAGGTCCTGCTTGTTGCCGTCTTTGTCCGGCACGGCCTCGAGCGAGAGGAAGGCGTTGTCCGCCTCGGTGCCCCACGGCAGCTTGGGCAGTTGGTAGGGCTTGGAGAACTTGCTGCGGGATGCGCCGCTGATGCGCAGCGTCTTGCGCGGGATGGTGTAGGCCAGCGGGTAGGCGACCCCCCACAGTTCCTTGTCGTAGCCGCCCCCACCGAGGATGCCGAACGAGCCGTCGAAGCGACGTGACAGGTCGTAGTGCCACTGGCGGTTGTCCATGAACTCGCGGTACTGCTTGGGCTTCTTCTCGTGCAGGAGGCCCATGGCCGCGCTGCGCCAGATCTCGCCGATGCCGCCGCCGGTGTGGCCGTGCAGCATGAAGGTGGTGGTGTAGAAACTCTGCATCGCGCAGACGTCGCGTGCTTTGGCATAGACCGAGTCCTCGCCATCAGGCGTGAGCGCGGCGGCCGCGGCCATGGCGAAGGCGAGCTTCCCGTTCTTGCCGTTGTCGACAAAGCCGGTGAACGGGCGATCGTCGCCGTAGGGGTTGTTGCCTCGGCCGGCGTAACGATAAAAATGCCTCAGCGCGCCATGCAGCGTGCGATCGGGCACGTCCGCGCCGCATTCCTTGGCAAGCAGGAGAAAGGTGACCACGTGGGTGCCGGCCGCGTTGAGATGCCCTTTTCCGTAACCGGTGAGCGCCGAGCCCCGGCCGGCCCAGGCATCGTTATGCTGAGTCTTGGCCGCGCTATCGACCCACCTCTGGATGTTTGCGAGGATCTTTCTGTCGCCGGTGCGCAGGTAGCACTCGGTCAGTGGAATGCCGCCATAACCGACGTACCACGGGTAGGTATGCGCCGGTGCTTTGCGCGCCCAGTTGCGCACCACCTCCAGGTCCTTGTCCTCGCCGGTGGACAGCAGGAACAGCATGCTGATGTCGCCCAGGCCCTTGGTTGCCCCGGGTTTGGCGAGGTAGTCGGCAACTTGGCGCACGATCT
>JAUWQU010000298.1 GCA_030610965.1 Phycisphaerae bacterium | reverse complement strand
TCTCCAGGCCTGGACGTACTGGGGGGCCATTATCCTGTACCAATTCAACCTGGGCCAACCTCGCAAACCGTCGACCGTCTCCAGCGGGCCCATCGTATCCCTTGTGCTGCCACCATCACGCTGATTCCTTAGCTGGAGGCCTACCCAGTCGCCGGACGGGCTTGGGCTGGAACTTGTCCAGCCGGAGGACGCGGAGGGTGTCGGGATGGTCTGCGTCAATCGGCAACGGAAGCCTCCACGCGGGCCGCTTTGGGCCGCATCATGGCTCGGAAACGGCCACATCTTCCCGCCGTCGGTCAGAAGAAGCGCTTGCTGATCTCGCGATCGGCGATAGACTTGTCAGAAAGGCCGACGGCGGTCGTCGGTCACAGTCCATCCGGGAAATCTCGGCTAAATCAAGTTTCCTTTCAGTGAAATACGATTCGCAGGATCCTGGTATCTTCCCTGCTGTGTAATCGGAGAAACGCCATGAACGAGAGCCAAGATCGAGCAGTTGGCGCGCCAGACGCGCGCCGGGACAAGGCAACGGGGATCAGCCGGCGGGACATGCTCCGCGGGATGGGCATTGCGGCGGCGGTATCGCCGCTCAGTGTGGCGGCCGGCGAAGACACCCCTGCAACGGCAACAGCTCCGCCCAATGCCGATCTGCTCGACGAGCATTTCACCTCGGCGTCAGGACGGCATTTCGGGTCCCAGGTCATCCACTTCGGCGAGCAGAAGGGCTTCCAGGTCACTCCCATCAGCCAGGACAAGGCCGCGCCCGGCTATCAGCGGCCGGGGAATATGAGGAATCCCACCGTGGCAGCGCTGTTGCGAAAGGTGATGGAAATGGAGGGCACGGAAGCGGCTGTTGGCGGGCCGTGCGGCATGGGCATCATTTCGCAGACCTACCTGGCGTTGCTCAAGCCGGGCGATCGTGTGGTGGCACACCGCTGCAACTACGACTGGGTGATGACGTTGTTCCGCGAATACCTGCCTTCCTGGGGCGTCAAGGTCGACTTCGTGGACTTGGCCGATCCCGAGAACCTCGTCAGATCGTTGCGGGCCAGGCCGGCAAAGATCGTTCATTGGGAACCCTATGTGAACCCGACGATGGAGGTCCTGGACACAACGGCCCTGATCCGCATTGCCAAGGATGCGGGCGCTGCGGTGATCGTGGACAACACGTGGCTGAGCCCGTATCTACTGCAACCGTTCCGCCTCGGCGCCGACCTGGTGATTCACAGCGTCACGAAGTACATGGGCGGCCACGGCAACGCCATGGGCGGGGTGGTCTCGGGGAAGAAGGACCTCGTCGCCAAGATCGAAAAGGCGCAAAACTGGTTGGGCGGCCTGCTCAGGCCGATGGACGCGTTCCTCGTAACCCAGGGAGTGAAGACGCTGCCGCTGCGTATGCGGCAGCACTGCCACTCCGCCCAGGTGGTCGCGGAGTTCCTGCATACTCATCCGGCCGTGGCGAGGGTACGGTACGGGGGCCTGCCGTCCTGGAACCGCCGGGCCGGATCGGGCCTCTTGAAGGGCTTTGGCGGCATGCTGGGGGTGGAGTGGAAGAAGGCCTCTGTACATAAGGGTCTGGGCGGGCACGTGAAGCTGATGATCAACGCCACCAGCCTTGGCGACCCGGTGACGCGAGTAACAGCGCGCGGCGAGGAAAAGGGCCGGGGCATCCCCGCGCGATACACACGCGTCTCCATCGGCTTGGAAGAGCCGGAAGATCTGATCAACGACTTCAAGCAAGCGATCGAACGCTGCGGCTAGAGCGCATTGCGTTAGCCTGTAGCGTATCCGCCGTTTTGGAAGAATCCCATTAAGGCGCATTGGATAGAGTCTCTCAACCTGTGGGTCGTTCCGGTCGGGTTCCCATTTGGTCAAATCTTGGCCGACCGTGCCCCCCATGATGTGTGCCGTTGCGACCGAGCCGCTGGCGAACGTATTGTCCAAGAGCTGCGGGAAGTAGTCCGCCGTGCTGTACACCGGATTCGTCGAACTGAACGTGTTCCCATCAATCACAGGAGCAACGCCGCTGCCGACCGTCACGCTGCCCAACGTGCTGTTCGTGATCGATACGTCCGCGCCATAGACGTACACGTGCATCGAACCCAGGTCCGCACCGTCCAGCGAGAAAGTGCCGGCCGCATTCGTCCCGAAGTGCAACGTGGGGCCTTGAACATCCGTGTTCGTGAATGAGAACGCACCGTAGAGGTACGTGGTGCCCTGAACCTGCATCCCCTGCTAACGTCGTGCGTGAGCATTTCGCGCGGCTAAGCGTGAATATGCTCCACGCATCTTGTTAGCTTTCCAGGTAGACGCCCCCCTGTATGAGCGCTTTTCTCAGAATAGGATACTGAAGTTCCCGCGTCTGGCGGTTGTCCTTGGAACACAGCGCGGCGGCTGTGCCCGCGGCCTGCCCCTGGGCCATGCAACTGACGGTGTTGCGGGTGGACATGTGCGCTTTGTAGTCGGACGTGATCATCATGCCGGCCGCCAGCAGGTTCTCGATACCCGCGACGCGCAGCGCCCGGTACGGAAGCCCAAACGAACCGCCGCCGCCGCCGATTTTCCTGGAGTGGTCGTGAAAGCCGTAGGCCATGACGTCGTCGTCGAAGTGCCGACCGCCGAAGACGTCTTTCTGTGAAACGTCGTAGTCGCACTTGATGACTCGGCCGCGGCGGATGTTCAGGCTCGGACTCGATCGAGCGGCAAATGCCGTTTTGCAGCCGGGCACCGTGCGGATCCGTGCGATCAGCTCCTGCTGATGTCTTCTCGCCTCCAATTCCAGTTTCGTCATGGCATCCCGGTCGGTAACGCGCCAGGACTTCTCTTTTGACCATGCCCCGCCCACGTTTGCCTTGACGAACATCAGGTAGTCGTCGTGGACGGTCGTCGTCACAAGTCGCATGCCAACGCCTTCTGCCTTGGGTGTCCCCTGAAACCGCACGATCTGTCCTTCTTTCCCGCTCCGCAGACCCTCGGCATATTGGCTCAGGTGCAGGCTTTCGCAGAAACTTTCAACGTCCACATTCGCCACGCCCATACTGTTGCACAGTGGATAGTCGTTCGGCTCGGTGTACTCGGCGCCGGCATGCGAGGCCAGATCGCCGTACCCCGTGCAGTCGACAAACGATTGGGCATAGAACACCTCTCTGCCCGAGCGACTCTCGGCGATTACCCCTTTGATCCGCCGCCCCTCCATCACGGCTCCAGCCAGAAGGGTGTTCAGACAAACGTAAACACCGGCTTCGTCGAGCATCGTGTGCGATAGCAGTTTGTACATTTCCACATCAACCGCCAGACACACTGAATCGTGGTCATATCCCTTGGCCAACTCGGCATGCCCCGAGGTGCCGCCCATCTTCGTAAGACGCTCGATGATTTCGTGGGGAATGCCCCGCACGAGCTGAACCTTCTTTACGCCCGGGTAGGGCTTCCACACATTAAAGAAGCTGTGCAGGGCGGTGCCACCTTCTGTGATAATCCCACCCGTATACCCCTTTGCCTCTATCAATGCCGTATTCGCGCCCTGACGCGCCGCGGCTATCGCTGCCACTACGCCGGCGGTGCCACCGCCTGCGACGACCACATCGAATTTCCGCACCGGCAGCTGTCTTGCCGGTTCCTCATAGAATTCTCCAGGCTGCTTCTCTTGCTCTTCGGACTTGCCCATGGCCGATTCGGCATAAGCCGCGATCCCCACCGCAGCCGTACTTCCCAAGAAGTCCCGCCGATTCATTCTAATACCTGTGTTCATTGTCGTGACCTTTCTGGGAGGGCAGTTGTGTCACATGTGTTTTGGTATCCAACGTCCTTGCGGCTAATGATCTGCATCACGGGCGGCGGCACACCGTACCGTGCATGCGCTTGTTGGCATCTAAGCCGACATTTCCTGGATAGCCTTTCTTCCCGCGACCATCGCGGGGCTTCTGCCATGATTGTATCCGTTGCAGTGGCCCGGGCAAGCCCGATCTGAGCTTGAGCGGTGGTTGATGGGCTTCGAACAGCCCGGAAGTCGCGATTGGAGGCCCAAGAACAGGCTCTTCGGCATGGTCGCTGCGTACCGCCCCTGTCGGTATCGCTTGACCGCCATGCTTTCGATGTCCGTTGCCCTCACCCAGGCACCATCTCTTGAAGCCGATGATTCCGCCGGTGTATCTCTGGGAAGAGCTTGCGGCGGGCGGCGAGTTCCGCCTTCTGGAAGTTCACGTACGGCGAATGTGTGACGACCTTTGCACCGATCTTGATGAGCTTCTCCCGGAGCGTCGTCAAGGACCAGTGTTTCACTGACCGGGGCAACGCTAGCCGACGAAGGAAGTTCCCCAGGTTGTACGCCAGGGCGAAGAGCTGAAGCCGAACCTGGTTGTCCACGAAGTCGTGGCAACTCAGCAGCGTCCACTTCACGGCGTTCTTGCCTTCCTTTATCCACTGCTCCGCCGTAGCGCGGCCGTTGTAGAACTTCACCACCTGCCAAGACCTTCGCCGCAAGTTCGTGACGAGGTGCGGGCGTGGTGTGGGCGAGGGTGGGCCGAGCTGGCCGAGGAGGCACGTTCGGCGGCCGTGCCAGGCTTCTACCGTGGACGAGCCGCTGTCGGAGCCAGAGGAATGCTTGCTGATCTCCGGGATCGTGATAGGATCGTTGGGAAGGCCGACGGCGGTCGTCGTCCAGAGGCCATCCGGGGAATCCCGGATTAGAACTTTCGGCCAGGAGGCTACGAGCATGTTCAGGTTTTTCAGGTGTATCCCTCATCTTGTCGTGGCGGCCCTACTCGCAAGCGGCGTGGCGACGTCCGCGATGGCAAGCGACGACACCGCATCGGCCACCAAGTCGCTCATTCTGGTCGGACTGCCCGAAGAGGCGGCCTGGCAGGACATGGCGTACTTGGCCGCCGTGCCGGCCGCGTCGCATCGCACGGACAAGGCGCCGGCGGTGGTTGCGATTCCGCCATCCGGCGAGATCGGGCGCGAGGTGGCCGACTATTTGTCGCGCTACCAGCCGACCGAGACTGTCGCGCTCGGACTCAACGCGGACGCCAACGCCCCGCAAGGCGCGAAGTGGACCATCCTCAAGGCCCGTTCGGCCGGCCAAGCCTCGCGCGAGCTTGCGGCGCGGTTCTGGGGCAAGTCCGAGTGCGCGGTGGTCTGCCGCGAAGACGACTACGCGTCGGCCCTGCTGGCGTCGTCGGTGGCCGCCCGGCTGGACTGTCCGCTGCTGTTGTGCCAAGCCAGGGGCGCCCCGACCAAGACGCTGGCGACGTTGAAAGCGCTGGGGGCCAAGACGGCCATCATCTTCGGAAACGCGCCGGACGGCCCGTTCGGCAGGGCTGGCAAGTCGGTGCATATCCCCAACGTCGGTGAAGCGATCCGCTGGTTGACTGGCAGGGGCATGCCGTGCGACTACGTGGCCGTTGTGAACCCGTTCGATCGGACGGGCACAATGCAAACGAAACTGTCCCTGGTCGCCCCGCTGTTCTGCGCGGCCCGCGACGGGGTCGTCGTGCCCATGGAATACAAGTCACACTGGATGGCCCCGGCCGAAGCGGCCGAGGCGGAGGGCAAGCTGCCTGCAGGTCTCCCGGAGGGAGCTGAGGAGGTTTACACCGGAACGGCGACGCTCGCCGGTCGGAAGACCATGTTTGCGATCGTGCCTGGCGGATCGATGTCGCGAATCTACGTTGACGTCAACGGCGACGGCAAGTTCGCCGGCCGGGACGCAGGCCCGCTTAGGTCCACCG
>JAUWQU010000089.1 GCA_030610965.1 Phycisphaerae bacterium | reverse complement strand
TGATCGACGACGAGGGCAAGTGGACGGTGCGCAACGACGTGTACTACTACGACGGTCGCATCAGTTTCAAAGGCAGTCCCCTCAGCCCGACCTCGAACGGCAAGACGATCGGCCCGGAGGTGGGGTTCGGCCACGTCATGGGCGCCTACCACGACGAACAGGTCCTGCTCATCAAGACCTCCATGGGCAATCGCTCGCTGGGCTTTGATTTCCGTCCGCCTTCGAGCGGCCGGACCGACCCTGACAACAAGTGGGAGTCGCTGGAATACAAACTCATGGTTGAAGGCGTCCACAAGACGCTGAAGAACATTGCCAAGATCGTGCCCGGCTACAAGGGACAGGGCTACGAGATGGCCGGCTTCGTCTGGTGGCAGGGCCACAAGGACAGCTTCTCGGAGGAAACGATTTCGGGGTACGAGAAGAACATGGTCAACATGATCGACGATGTTCGCAAGGAATTCAAGGCGCCCAAGATGCCCGCCGTCATAGCTACGATCGGCTTCGGCGGATATCGCATGGCCGAGAAGTTCCTGAGGATCCTGAACGCGCAGATGGCCGTCGGCGACCCGAAAAAGCATCCGGAATTCGCCGGAACCGTGGCCTCCGTGGACATCCGCGATTTCTGGCGCGAGGTCGATGAGTCGCCGACCAACCAGGACTATCACTACAACCGCAACGCCGAAACCTACATGCTGGTCGGCGATGCCCTCGGGCGGGCGATGGTCAAGCTGCTTGGCGGAAATGCGGAAGCCCTTCCGCAAGCGCCCAGGCCGAAACCGGCCGCACCGCAGGCAACCGGCGAACCCACGGAGCAGGAGAAGGCCGCCGCGCAGGCGGCGCTGGCCCCGATCATCATGGACGGCATCGCGGCGAGCTATGTCGCCAACCCCAGGTACAACGCGGCACTGTTGAACGAGGCGAGCGGGACCAAGCCGACGCGGGCCAATCAGTTCCTGCGAGGCGCGATGTACGGATTGGGCAACTGCTATCGGGCGGCCGGAATCGAGGACTACGAGTGGCACACGTTCGGTCCGGAGCTCCGGGACCTGAAGTGGGATTACTTCAGCTTCGACCCGCCGGAAACCATGCCCAAGGAGAAGGGAAATCGCTATCGCAAGGTGACGTATCCCGAAGGGATGGCCAACTGGTTCGCGACCGACTTCGCCGCCGCCAAGGTGGGCTGGAAGAAGGGGCTGCCGCCTTTCGGTCAGTTCGACGGCAAGCTGGAGCCGCTCGGCAAATGCGAGAGGGGATCCAGTTGCGGCTGCGGCGAGAAACCGAACACCCTTTGGGAGAAGGAAGTTCTGCTGGTGCGCGGCACGTTTGACGTCCCGCCGTTGAAAGAGGGCTATCGCTACCGGATCGTCCTTGGCGGCAGCAACCACGTCAATGCCGGCGAAGGCTATGCGATCTACGTCAACGGCAAGCTGCTGGCAGAGTCGAAGTCCGGAGTCCCTAACCGCGCGGGCGGACAGCCGCGCGGCGGCCATGTTTACTCCGACCTCCGCGGCGAATTCAAGGGCGGCAAGGTGACCATCGCCGCCACCAGTTTCCTGCGCTACAACCACCCGCGCACAAAACCCTATCCCCCGCGCGGGCACCTTACGCTGTGGATCGAGGAGCAGAAGATCCCGCCGGTGAAAGAAGCGGCGGCCAGTAAGTAGTAATTGGTGAGCAGTGATCAGTCCGATCCGTCGGATCGGTTGCCCTTAGATGAGCAAACTGGAGACACAGCAACAATGAACAACATGTCAACCCGAACAGCGGGGGCTTTCGCCCTCGCGGCAGCCATGCTGCTTTCAACTTTCGCGGCGGGCGCTGCAGAGAAGCAAACCGTAGCGAAACCCAGGCCGGCCATCGAGCTGGGCGCGCCCTTTGCCGACAACGCGATTCTGCAACGGCAGATGAAAGTTCCCGTCTGGGGCTGGAGCAAACCGGGCACGAAGGTGACAGTGACCTTCGCGGGACAGACGAAGGCCGCCACGGCCGGCCGGGACGGCAAGTGGATGCTCAAGCTCGATCCACTCAAGGCCAGCGCGGCCCCGCGGGAGATGGTCGTCGCCGACGCCGCCGGCAAGAAGATCACCCTCAAGAACATCCTCGTCGGCGAAGTGTGGGCATCGGCGGGGCAGTCGAACATGCAATGGCCGGTCAGCAAGTGTGCCGTCGGAAGAGTCCTTATCAGAGACATGCTGGCGCGGGTCAAGGCGGGCAAGGAGGACATGCCCGTAATTCGCGAGGCGAAGGTGACGAACGTCTTCTCCTCGCTGCAGCCGATCGAACATGCCGAAGGGGCGTGGAGCGACGGGTCCAGCTTTTCCGACTACAGCGCGATCTCCTGCGCTTTCGCCTACGAAGTCTACAGGGGGGTGCATATCCCCATCGGCATCCTGAATTGCTCGTTCAGCACCACGATGATCGAGGCCTGGGTTCCGCGAGAGGGATTCGCCGACGGCAAGGATGAATACACCCGAAGCGTCTATCAGCGGATCCTCGAAACCGACCCCACGACGCCGGAGCACAAAGCGGCGTGGAACAAGTTCTACCAGGGCATCGAAGACGGCATCAAGGAAAACGCCAAGCGCATCGAGAACGGTCAGGAGCCCACGGCGGTCTCGCTGCGGACGCCCGGCAATCTGTCCGGCAACCGGGATGCGTGCTGGATGTTCAACGCCAGGATCAACCCCATGATCCCCTATGCCATCCGCGGGGCGTTTTGGAATCAGGGCTACGCCAACTCGGGCGCCGGCCTCACCTATTACAACAACCTGCACAGTCTGGTCCGCGGCTGGCGCAAGTGCTGGGATAGACCTGATCTGCCGGTCTATTTCCATCAGTTCTACTGCCCCGGCGGCTACAACGACGGCTTGAGCCTCAACAGCACCGCCGAGATGCGGCTGGGGACCTGGCTGGCGCGGGACATCCCCAACGCCAACATGGCCAGCCAGATTGACATCACCGGGGCCGTGCATTACTCCAACAAGGCGGTCCCCGGCCAGCGCCTCGCTCTGCACGCCCTGAAGAACCAGTACGGCAAGGACATCGTCGCCGACGGCCCGATGTTCAAGTCCTACAAGGTCGAGGGCGCCAAGCTGATCGTCGAGTTCGACCACGCCGCCGGCGGCCTGGTTGTCGGCGAGACCGGTACGCGGGCCAAAGGGGGCCTGGCCATCCCGACCATCATCCCCAATGGCGACGACAAGGTGATGCTGTTCTATATCGCCGACGGCAACCGCGTGTGGCATCGGGCCAAGATGAAGATCGACGGCGAGAAGGCCGCCCTGACCGCGCCGGGTGTGGCGGCGCCCCGCGGCGTGGCGTACGGGTGCAACGGGGTCGGCCTGCTGCCGAACCTCTACAACCGCGCGCTGCTGCCGATGACGCCGTTCATCTACTACGATCACAAACTGGTGACCTCGGACACCTGGCCGGACAAGCCGATCAAGGTCGCCGGCGTGGTGCCCGACCCCAATACGGCCGGGAAGAGGTACGAATACCGGAAGATGCCGCTGTTGAGCACGCAGTTCCGCGACAATGCCGTGATCCAGGCCGGCGTGCCGGTTAGCATCTGGGGTTCGGCGATCCACGACTGGGGCTATGAGGCCACCGGAACAGCCGTCATCAAGTTCAGCTTCGCCGGGGTTGAAAAGACCATCCCCGTTACGTCCGGGATGCGTGAGTGGCGCGTCACAATGCCGGCCATGAAAGCCAGCGCCGAACCGAAGACGCTGAAAGTTACCTTCACGATCGATGGCGAACTCGCGCATGAAAAGGTTGCTGCAAACATCGTCGTCGGAGATGTCTGGTATGTGGCAGCTCCGGCCATGGCGCTGAAGCTCCCGGCGGTAAAACCGTCCGGCCGCATTGTTCGCATGATGAGGCGCAAGGCCAAACGCTGGTCCTTCCCACGCCCCTCCCGGTACAGCATCGCCGTGTCCACAACGCCAAAGAACCGGTTCGCCGCTGAATGGACAGATGCCGGCGGCCTGGCCGGGGCGATCGGGCACCGCATTGCCGCGAAGGCCGGCAGGCCGGTTGGGGTGATTTTCATGCAGAACGGTATTGGCAAGGGTGGCGCGAATCCGGAACTGAAGAGCTGGATCGCCGCTGAGTGCCTCAATCAGGCGCCGTCTCTGATGGCGGATTACAAGAGCGTTGGCTCCCAGTACCCGGGCAACCCCTACTACAATGCCAATATCAGACTGCACATTGGCCATTGGAAGAAGTACTGGAGCGAGTATATTCCCGAGATGATGGCTACCAAGGCAGTACCGGATGGCCTGGCTTGGGGGAGATATCCCTCTGCCGCAAGTGGTTCCTCCGATTCCACCGCATCACATATCTATAATGTAATGGTGCACTCATTTACTCCCGCGAGCTTCAAGGGAATTGTCTTTCTGTGCAGTGAGAAGATGTTTGAAGGGGATAAGGGCGCCAACTACGGCCCGGAACTGTCGGCGATGGCCAATTGCTGGAAGGACAGGTTCGCCCCTCGACAGGGCTCGGGGCAGGCCGGCGCCGATCCGCATCTCTTCTACACGATCCCGAGCAAGGCGCTGGTGCCGAAGATCACCAAGCCGCAACAGATCAAGGGCAAGAGCACGGCCTGCCAGATCGACGACTGGTCGGATGGTAAGCAGATCACCCGCTTGATCGACATGGTTGTGAACGAGGCGTACAAGTAGAGACGGTCACCCAAGAGGAAAACTGCAGATGAACACCAAGAAAGAACAGCCAACCCTGCTTGCCGTTCTCGCCTCTGTGACGGCCGTGCTGCTCTGCTCGCCTGCCGGTGCGGCAGAGGGCAATGGCGTGCCTCACGCTCGATGCCGCGGC
This sequence comes from Phycisphaerae bacterium, assembly GCA_030610965.1. Classification (GTDB taxonomy): domain Bacteria; phylum Planctomycetota; class Phycisphaerae; order SM23-33; family SM23-33; genus JAUWQU01. Next base: position 4,353 of record JAUWQU010000089.1, on the reverse strand, counting down.
GAAGAGAGTTCCCGCACAACTGCCGAAACCTGACAAGAGGAAAGTGACATGAAAGCACGAATAGCAGCAACATGCTTACTTCTGGGAATGATTGGCGCGGCTTCAGCGGCCGAACCGCGAGGCGCGAATGTTCCTGCCGGACCCGCGGAGATTAGAGACATCAAAGCCTACTGCCTTGATTTCAACTGGGGGGGCCGGCGGGCCTTTGCCAGGCCCGGAACGTGGGCCGGCGCCGACCCGGCCGCGCACGTGGCCTGGTACAAGGCGATGGGCGCCAATGTCATCCAGACATTCTGCGTTTCCTGCAACGGCTACGCCTGGTACAAGAACGGCGTCGTCCCCGAGCAGCCGGGGCTCAAGCACGACTTCCTGCCTGAGATGGTGCAATTGGGGCACAAGGAAGGCATGCTCGTGATGGGCTATTTCTGCATAGGCGCCAACACCAGATGGGGAAAGGAGCATCCCGGCCTGAGCTACGGAACTCCAAGCACCTATCATATCCCCTACACCGATGAGTATCTCGCTTACCTGTCCGCCGCCATCGGCGATGCGGTCGGCAAAACCGGCATCGACGGCTTCATGATTGACTGGGTTTGGCAACCGCGGCGGCAGTCGACGAAGGGCAAGTGGTTGGAGTGCGAGAAGAAACTGTATGCGCAACTCATGGGTGGGGAGTTCCCGGGTGAAGACAAGTTGTCCAAAGAGCAGGACCTCGCCTACGGCCGCAAGGCCATCGACCGGTGTTGGAAAGCAATCCGCAAGGCCGCAAAGGACGCAAACCCGAAGTGCATCGTCTGGCTGACCAGCAACCATATGACGCATCCGCACGTCGTCAACTCGGACATGTACAAAGAGGCGGATTGGCTGATGAACGAAAGTGGCGACTTGAAGCGCATCAACGCGGTGAAAGTCATGATCGGCAAGCACACCCGTCTGATCACCTGTCTGGCAAGATGGAACAGGCAGGACGCAACCGCCGTCGTCCCGGCGGCTCTGAGGGCAGGCGTCGGACTGTACGGGTTCGCCAAGCCTGGCGGCAATTCTCTTCTGCCGCTGGCGAGCCTGTTGGCGCGTCCCGTACGGGAGTTGAAGGGCGATGACCGAAACATCGCCGTTCTTGCACGCGCCTACCACGGGGTTTCCATCGATGCGGTCAGGAATGACAAGGGCGAGTTTGTCGAGCCGGATAAATAGGAGTCATTTGTGGACCAAAGAAACTGACTTCACTGTTATCAATGCAAATCGCATCTTTGAATCAAAGGATCGCATAATGAGAGCCTCACACAAGATCGTCGGCCTGCTGATTGCGGCCGCCTTCATCAGCCACGCGGCCCATGCACAGCATTATGAGCACAAGGAGCACCACCTTGGGCCCACCGGCCTGTTCGGGATCACGTCGCCGACAACCATAACGCTCACCAAGGTGCGGGAAGGCTCGCCCGCAGGCGGAAAGATCAAGGTGGGCGATGTGATCGTCGGCGCGGGCGGGGCCATGTTCAAGAAGAACACGCGTCCGGAATTGGCCGACGCCATTGACCAGGCCGAGACCGAAGAGGCTAAAGGCATCCTGACATTGACGCTGAAGGGCGGCAGGAAGGTCGAGCTGCAACTGAAGGTTCTGGGCGCCTACAGCGACACGGCCCCGTACGATTGCCCCAAGACCGATGCCATCATTGCGCAGACCGCCGACTATCTGGTAAAGTCGAGGAAGTTCGGCCGCGGCAGCATGAATATCGGCCTGCTCGGGCTGTTGGCCACGGGTGAGCAGAAGTATATCGACGTGGTCAAGGGGGTCATTCACCAAGCCCGTTGGGCGAAGCCGGATATCAAGCTCACACTTCAAGGCACCAGCAAGGCCTGGGGTTGGGGTTACACTACACTGCTTCTGTGCGAGTATTACCTGCTGACGGGCGATGAGTACGTGCTCCCCGCGATCAAGGCGTATTCGGTGGCGGTCGCCCGAGGGCGTGACGCCGCCGGCCTCTGGGGACACCGCATGGCGGATCCGGGGATCAACCGCGGCCAACTGCACGGCCGGCTCCACGGCTATGCGGTCATGAATCAGTCGAGCCTGCCCTTGTTCATCTCCATGCTGCTGGCCGACAAGTGCGGGGTCAGGCACCCGGAACTCCAAGCGGGCATCAAGCAGACCGGCGCCTTCTACGCCAGCTTTGTCGGCAGAGGCACGCTGCCGTACGGCGTGCATAATCCCAACGCAAAATCGTACAACAACAACGGCATGAGCGGCCTGGCGGCCGTGGCCCTTGGGCTCAGCGGCAACGCGCGAGGCGCCGCCTTCTTCTCCAAGATGTCCGCGGCCGCGCACAACATCCTGGAGACCGGGCATACCGGCCACTACTTCAACCAGATGTGGACCGGGCTCGGGGCCAACCTCGCCGGCCCGGAGACCGCGGTGGCGTTCTTCAAGGAGACCCGCTGGCTGCACACGCTCAACCGCACCTGGGACGGGAACTTCACCTATGACGGGTGCGGCTACAAGAACGGCGTCTTCTCCTATCGCGGCTGCAGTGACGCCGGCTCGCACCTGCTGAACTACTGCCTCGGCCGGCGCAAGCTGTACATCACCGGCAGGGGCGCCGACACGTCCATCTGGCTGAAGGGCAAGGAGGTCAGCGACACGATCGCCCTGGCCACCATGGACATCGCCGGCAAGAGCGACAAGGAACTGCTGGCCCTGTTCGGCCATCCCATGCCGAAGGTGCGAACCCAGGCCATATGGGCGTTCCGGGCCAGAGAGCACAAACTTATCGACTCGATCAGAAAGATGGTCACCGAAGGTACGCGGCAAGAAAAGCTCAGCGCCTGCGGATACTTCGGGTACAAGTGCCCGCCGGAAGTCGCCGCGCCGTCCCTGGCGGACCTCGCGACGGTCATGCGAGATGCCGACGAGGACCTGGAGGTCCGCGCCACCGCGGCCGGCGCCCTGTGCTGGGGCGGCGAGGCGGCGCAGAAATACTTCAACGACATGCTCAAGGTCGTCGTGGACGACGAGCCGGAAGACACCTTCGGCGAGTTGGACGAAAAGGTAGGCCGCGCCCTGACCGTGCTGTGCCCCGACCCCTACAAGGCCGGGCTGATCAGCGACAAGAAGCTGTTCTACGCCGCCGCCCTGAAGCTGATGGCCCACAAACGCGCCGTCGGCCGGACGTGGGGCACGCAACTGATCGCAAGCATCCCGCTCGAGGAGTTCCACTGTGTCGCCGACAGGACGATGCACATCATTGAAGACAAGGACTTGACGTATCACTCCTACCACAACCTGGGCCCCCAGACCGGCGCGATTGCGGTTCTGGCGAATCTCAATATCAAGGGCGGCACCGAGGCCGCCTTCAATATCCTCAATGCCGAGGCCGGCAAGTGGGGCTTCAAGCTACGCATGATCATGAATGTCCTGCCGAGGTACGGGGCCACCGCAAAGCCCGCTCTTGCGAAGCTGAAGGCCGACCCGAGGCTCAAAGGCATAGAGAACGGCAGGTTCGGCGGGATGTGGAAGGCCATGGCCAAGCAGATCGAGTCGTCCACCGGGACCCGCAAGATGCTCAGCCTGGAAGAGGCGAAACAGGCGGGGCTGAAAAGCGAGAAATGAACAAGATGCACGGATCGATGGAAGGAATACTGATGAAACCAGAACCGCGAAGAATACGTATCCTGGCGTTTGTTCTTGCAGTGGCGATGTTGGCGGCAGGGCTGTCTCCGGCCAACGCGGAGGACGTCCTCTGGCTCGGAAAGCCCGCCGTCGACTGGCAGAAGGAAGTGTTTCCCCTGGGTAACGGGCGCATGGGATGCACGATCTTCGGGGGAGTTGAAGAAGAACGCATCCAGTTCAATGTCGACAGCCTTTGGACGGGAGATGAAAACCCCGGGGCCGGCTACAAGACTCCCGGTATGGGGGATTACCAGAACTTCGGCGATCTCTACATTGCGATCGACGGTAAATCTGAAACGACGAAGTATCGACGCGAGCTCGACATCAGCACGGCCGTATCGCGCGTCAGCTACCTGCGGGATGGCGTCGAGTTCGTGCGAGAGACATTCTGCAGCCATCCCGACCAGGTTATCGTTTCGCGGATGACGGCAAACGCCAAGGGCAAATACTCCGGGCGCATCAGGCTGGACGGCGGCCGGGAGGAAAAGACCGGTGTCGGCGATAACCACATGCCCTTTGCCGCCGCGCTACCCAACGGCATGGAGTACGAGGCCCGGCTGATCGTCGCCATCGAAGGCGGGTCGATCGAGCAAGACCGAGACGCCCTGGTTTTCAGCGGGTGCGACAGCCTGACCGTCACCCTCGCGGCCGGGACGAGCTACGTCATGGACTACGCCAAAGGCTTC
>JAUWQU010000370.1 GCA_030610965.1 Phycisphaerae bacterium | reverse complement strand
CTCACGGCCGGCGACCAACTGGCCAGGCAGCGCAGCAACTCGGGCGTGGTCTTGGAGTCGTAGCACTTCGGCTTGGCCCAGAAGTCAAAGCCCCTGCCGGCTTCGATGGTCTCGGCGATCTGGGCCTTGGTCAGGGTGGCCGCGCAGGATGGCTTCTTGCCGGTTACGTACAGGCTCCTGAGCGGTAGGGCGTATGCAAGCATGTACGCGCCGGTTGAGTCCCAGTTGCGATACGAGTGCCCGCCCCAGTTGGCTGGGGTTCCCTGGTAAGCAAAGCTGCCGTCGAACTTGCGGGCCAGGTCGTAGTACCAGGCGGTTTCCTTCATATACGCCGCCGCGGCCGGCGTGCCGCCGCGAGAGACGCCGGGCAGGGCCCAGAGCACGTTGAAGAAGTTGCCGGTGTGCCCGTTCTCGCGCTCGGCGTGGGCGGCCGTGCCCATGCGGGCGAAGAACCCCGCCGCCTCGGCGTCGCCGAGCAGGTCGAACATCACCGCGGCGCTCGAGCACTTGCCGTTGTCCTCGTGGTCCGGCCAGGGCTCGTGGTCGCCGTAGGGAATCGCGCCTTTGTTGGCGTACCAGCGCAGGAAACTCGACGCCTTGGCGATCGCCCGGTCCAGGGCCGGATCTTTCACTCCGGCCTGACGAGCCAGCGCCATCGAGATCGTAAGCACCAGGCCCGGTTGGTTCATCGCGCCGTAGCCGTTGAGTATCCCGTCCGGCCGAGCGAACTTGTGGCCCCACGTGCCTACGTTGCTCTGGCCGTTGGCGATCTCCATCGTCAGCCGCCTAAGCCCCGCCAGCACCGACTTATCGCCTGTGGCCATGTAATACTCGGCCAGGAAAATGTTGGCGTACCCGTAGTGCCACGAGGCCATGGCCACGAGCCTATAGTCAGTCACTTTCCTGGCGTACTCAGCCAGCATCGGCCGGTATTCATCCCGCCCGGACGCCAGCAGCGCCAGGGCGTTAAGGCTGTTGGGAATGGAAAGCCTGTCGAGGCCCTTGGTGGCGATGGCCTTGCAGCCCTGCTCGAAGATTCGCTTCGATTTCGGGCAGTCGTAAGGGGCCGAGTCGCTGTAGGCGCCCATCACCGCCAGCTTTACCACCACGTTGTCGGTTTTTCCGGCCTGCCAGCGGATGAGCTTCAGCAGGCCGCGGTTCTCGTTCTTCTCGGCCTCGGTCAGGGCGCGGGCGAACCGGACTCTCGCGTCGCCGTCGAAGGCCCGCCCGGAAACGCCGAGGATAACGTCGCCCTTGGCAAGCACGCCGTCGGCCGGGGAGCCTTCGGCTACCACGGTAACGAGAATCTGCCGGGCGTCGAAGGTGTGTCCCTTCCAGCCCCACATCCACCCCCGCGCGCCGGTGGCGCCCAGCGTCCAGTCGTGCGACGTGTCGGGCTTGCCGCCCTGGGTGAAGTCCATCACGGGCGGCTTGGCGTTCCTCGCCGAGGCACCATAAGCCAGGGGCACCGCAACCATGGCCGCAACGGTAGCCAGCACGACCACCAGAGAGTTCTTCACGGGATTCCTCACATCAATGCCCTTTCAAGCAGGCCGGCAATTTGGCGCGCGAGCGACCTTCATGCGCCGCACGCGCCGGCAGATGCGCCCAGGCTGCAACTGGAGGCGCCGCCATACGCATTTGCTTCTCTATTCCTTCAACGCGCCACATGCCGCCGGGTTGCAGCGTTTACGCGCCGCCGGGGCCAGGCAATGCCGCTCGGGGCCGCAGACTCAGCCTTTGACCAGCCCGCGAGCCTTGAACCACTCCAGGCATTTCGCCTGCCAGGCCGCCCACTCCTTGCCCTTGCCGCAGCCGAGCTCGTGGGCGCCCGGCGGCAAACGCTGTCAGAAGCGGATTTTACCAATCAGTTTTCTACTTTGCCGGGCTCTTGGTGAACTCCGCGACGGTCCGGAGCTTCGGCGGGTTGGTGTCGGCCTGGATGTCGGCGATCAGCTTGTCGATTTCCACGTCCCTGCCGTTGCCTTTGCCGACGGCCTCGCGCAGCTTCCGCAGCGCGGGCACGAGTTCGCGCGCGTTTCCGCCGTATCGCCTCAGGCAGGCCATGCACTTGCCGTAACGATTGCCCAATCCCCACCGTCCGGGTTCCATGACGTCCACGCACAACTGCATGCCCTCGCGAATGTGCAGTCGCGACACCAGATCAAGGCCCGCCAACCGGATGCCGTCGGCGAACATAATGTTGCTGGGAGACAGTTCCCGAATCGCCTTTATGATGGCCGGCAACAGCACCGCCAGGTCGCGGTCGGTCAACTTGCCATAAATGCGCCCGAGCGATCCACGAGCGATGCCGTCATCGTTCTCCAATGCCGACAGGATGGCTGGATAGAGCAACTGGCGGTCGACGCCCTCCAGGGAGTCGGCCAGGATGCTTCTGGGGCCGCGTGACCCGGGGGAGGGCGAGAACAGTGCGATGCAGGCGCCACGGTGGGCCATTCGCCGTGGGTCGTCCGGGTTGGAGCGAGCCGCCATGCGCAGCAGGTCGTTCACACTGGCTTTGCGCGCATCGGGCCCCAGCGCCGGCAGGGCCTTGCACGCCAGAGTCTGCAACCACGGGTCCGTATCCTTGAGCAGCGCCCGCAGTTGAGGCGCCGCCGCATCGGCCCGCGGCCCCAGACAGCCCAGCGCCTCGCAAGCCCCATAACGGGCGTCGCGATTGGAGCCGGCCAGCATCTTCAGCAGCGTTGGCACAAAATCCCCCTCGCGCCGGCCCAGCGCCTGGGCCGATCGCTTGCGCACCGCAGGCGACCAACTAGACAAGCCGGCCAGCAACTGGTCGGTCTTGCGCTTGTCGTAACCGTTCTTTCCGGTTCGGAAGCCGTAGTCGCGCCCAGCGGCAATGACCTCCTCCACCTCCTTGGCGCTCAAGGCCGGAACCGAGCACGGCCTTTTGCCCGTCAGGTAGAGGCTTTTCAGCGGCAGGGCATAGGCCAGCAGATATGTGCCGGTGCAGTCCCACCTCGTATACTTGCGATGCTCCTCCTCGCCAGCCGGCGAGCCCTGATAAGCGAAGCCGCCATCCCAACCTCGGGCCAGGTCATAGTACCACGACTGCTCCTTCATATAGGCGCCCGTGGCCATCGGGCCACAGCGGGAAACTCCGGGCAACGCCCATACGATATTGAAGAAATTGCCTGTGTGACCACGCTCCCGCTCGTCGTAGGCCGCCGTGGACATTCTGGCGAAGAACGCTGTCGCCTCGCGATCGCCCAGCAGGTCGAACAGCACCGCCGCCATGGAACACTTCCCATTGTCCTCATGCCCGGGCCAGGGCTGGTGATCGCCGTAGGGAATGGCGCCCTTGTTGGCGTACCAGCGTAGGAAGCTCGACGCCTTGACGATCGCGCGGTCCAGGGCCGGGCTGTTCACGCCGGCCTGGCGAGCCAGAACCAGCGATATCGCAAGGGGCAGGCCCGGCGAGTTCATCGCGCCATAGCCGTTGAGGATGCCGTCCGGGCGGGCGAACTTGTGGCCCCACGTGCCGACGTTGCTCTGCCCAAGAGCGGCCTCCATCGTAAGGCGCTTGAGGCCGGGCAGGATCGACTTGTCGCCCGTGGCCATGTAATACTCGGCCAGGAACATGTTCGCGTACCCGTAGTGCCACGTCGCCATGCTCACCAGCCGGAGTTTCGCCACCAACTTGGCGTACTCTGCCAGCATGGGCCGGTACTCCGCCTTCCCGCTGGCCAGCAGCGCCAGGGCGTTGAGGCTGTTGGGGATCGAGACCCTGCCCAGGCCCTTCTTGGCGATGGCTCGGCAGCCGAGTTCGAAGATCTTCTTCGATTTCGGGCAGTTGTACGGGACCGTGTTGCTGTAGTCGCCCATGACGGCCAGCTTGATCTCGACGTTATCCGTCTTGCCCGCACGCCATCGGATGAGCTTCAGCAGGCCGCGGTTCTCGTTTTTCTCGGCCTCGGTCAGCGCGCGGGCTAACCGGACCCTCGCATCGGCGGCAAACGACTTGCCCGCCAGGCCGAGGATCACGTCGCCCTTGGCAAGCACGCCGTCGGCGGGCGAGCCGGCGGCCACGGCCGTGATGAGAATCTGCCTCGCATCAGAGGTGTGGCCCCCCCATCCGTATACCCAGCCGCGGGCGCCGGTTGCGCCGAGGTTCCAGTCGTGGGTCTCGTCGGGTTTGCCGCCCTGCGTGAAGTCCATCACGGGCGGCTTGGCGCCGCGCCGCGCAGCGCGGGCGGGGGCGCCCACGACCGCCGAGGCCAGCAAGGCTACCAGAAGCACAAGCCCGATATTCGTACGATTTCGCATGACGATGCCCTTTCCAAAAGCTAAAAAGCGTGAATCTACTATCCCACTGGTGCCGGCAAAGGCGTCCCGTCATTGGGCTTCACGTACCAATTGCCGCCACTTTCTCTTACTCTAACTTGAACGTCGGGAAACGCGCCAGGTTACACTGCCTCTCCGCGAGGCTTCCCATTTCAGCCGGAAACGGAAGTACAGGTACATACCAATCGCCAGCACCAGCACCGTAAGCAGGACGTCCACGGTGTTTCAGTTGGCGCGGCTATGCCGCTCGGGGCCGCCCGCTCAGCCTTTGACCAGCCCGCGAGCCTTGAACCACTTCAGGCATTTCGCCTGCCAGGCCACCCATTCCTTGCCTTTGCCGCAGCCCAGGCCGTGGGCTCCCGTCGGCAGCTCGAAAAACTCCGCCGGCACGCCGCAGGCCTTCAGGGCCTTGTAGAACATCGCGCTATTGGCAACGGGGACGGCCTGGTCCGTCTTGGCGTGGGCCAGGAACGTCGGCGGAGTCTGTTTTGTCACCTGCTTCTCGTTGGACAGCAAATCTATCAGCTCGGCCGATGGAGACCTTCCCAACAGGTTTGCCCGCGAGCCGGCGTGACTCTTGGGGCCCATCGTGATAACGGGATAAACCAGCACCATGAAGTCCGGCCTGCAACTCACGCGGTCGATGGGGTCGGCGGCATTCGGGTCGCCGGCGTCGAAGTGCGTGCCGACCGTCGAGGCCAGGTGCCCCCCG
>JAUWQU010000625.1 GCA_030610965.1 Phycisphaerae bacterium | reverse complement strand
ATTACCCCTCCCGCGGCATGTAATCTGGACGGGCCATCCAATAAACTCCCGGCGGGGAAATAATAGTATCAGCTTGAAAAAGATATACTTATGCACCGCCCGGCAGAAATGTCAGTCACAACCAGTGTGTCCGGTGGTTCTGACCCGAGGCCTGCCCCACTTGGCATCTGTAAAGATATGAGACGCCCACAACCCCGCGGCGCGCCCAAAACCCTTACAGGTTGAGCGCCGCTTCGAGGGGCTCCGGTGCGTTTCTCCCCGTGGAATGGGGCTGCTCCGGGGCTGCCCGCCAAATGGCACGACGATTGCAGAGATAAAGTCCATAGTGTCGAACTCTTACGAAGAGATGCAGGAGTTGGGAAACTGCCACCTGGCCATGGCGGACCTTGCCAAGGCCAAGCGGTGCTTCTCGCGCGCCGCCGCGGTCGCGCCGGACCGGGCCGAGCCGCTGGTCGGGTTGGCCAACGTGTCCTTCCAACTCGGCAACCATGAGGAGGCCTACCGCCAGTTCCTCCGCGCACTCGAACTCGACCCGCGATGCGGGGGCGCCTGCGCCGGACTGGCCATGATCTACCAGCAGCGCGACGACTGCCCCAACGCCTTCGACATGTACCTGAGGGCACTGGAACTCGAGCCCGACAACCTTCTGGCGCTGCTGGGCCTCTTCCAGATGTCCCGCCGCATGGGCACCTTCAAACAGATCATCCACTACCTGGAAGTCTACCGCAAAGGCCATCCCGACGACTCGGCCGTGCTTTTCTGCCTGGCGTCTCTCTACGTCCAGGAGAACCATCTCCTCCGAGCCCGCGAACTGCTGCTGGAAGTGCTGGACCTCGAACCCGGCAAGCCGGAAGCCAACGCCCTACTGTCCCAGGTTCACCGCGGGATGCTGGACTCGCGACACCCCACCGAGATCGCCGGCCATGGCTGACAGCGCCGAAAAACCCGCACAACCACAAGGCGGCGCTGCCCTCGCGGACATCGAACGCGCCCTGCAACAGATCCTCCAGGCCATCCGCGACGGACAGGACGATGGCATCGACCAACTCGTGGACCAGGTGGGCACGCTCGTGGAATCGCTCGACGCCGCCGAGGCCGACGCCCAGCCGCAGGCCGTGCAGCGCGTCCGGTCGCTGTGGAAGCAAACCGCCCTCGCCCTGGCAACGGCCAAGTGGCAGGCCAACGCGGAACTCCGTCGCGTCGCGGCCGGCCGGCGGACCATCCACGCCTATCGCTCGTGACAGTGCCTGACAGTGCCGCCGAAAAAGTGCTCCGTCGGCAAGAACGAGGCATTCAAGCAACCATCCAGGAGCGAAAACGCGGGACGGATAACAGGTAACCATCCCGAATGGGCCGGAAGCTCCGTCCTCGTAGGCATACTCCACGTTCGGGTCGGTGGCGGTGGCCAGGCCGGCGTGGCCCTGCATGCTCTTGGTCACTACTCCCCAATCGCCGAAGCCGAAACGCGGGATTCTTGGGAGAAGGCTAGAGTCCATCGAGCCCGCAATCCGATTAAGGGAGAGTACGACGGCTTCTGCGGAATCCGCCGGCGGTCCGTGTTCCTGCGCAATGGGGCGGCGCGCCGACGGTGCTTGTGGCGTTAGAAGTTCGTGGTAAGGGTGACCGCGGACGCAGCCGCTCCCGCGCGGCCGGCCGCTCAAGGAGACGTACCGATGGAAATGCAGATCCCGAAGCTGCGGCAGTTATTCGAGGCCCGCGTGGGCCAGATATCCAGCGTGCTTTCCAAAAACCCGCCGCCGGAGATCGGCAACGTCGACCGGGCCCTGCGGGGGCTGAAGGGCTTCCTGTTGGCCCTGGAAGGCATGCTCCGCAAGGACGAATTGCAGGGCCTGCCGTTCACGGCCCGGCAGGAGCTGTTCGACCGCGTTGATCGGGTTCTCGAGGCCATGAAGGACCTGCCGGAGAAGCTCGACAATCAGCAGGCCCTGGCCGTCCTGCGCGGAATGGACAGCCTCCACCGGCTTTGCCTTCAGGAGAACCTGATGGCCACCGGGATGGACGCCAGCAAGCTCGGCAAGCTGACGGTGATACTGGAGAACAAGCTGGGAGGCGTTCTGGAGTCGATCGACGGCGTCGCCGAGACGGCCAAGGGACACGTCGACCAGATCGAGCAGGCCGTCCGCAGTCGCCTCGCGGAGATCCAGGGCGCCTATAAGAAGGAAACGGAGATCCTGGAGGGCAGCGCCTCGCTGGCTGTCGAGTCCATCCGCTCCCAGGCCGAGTCGATCCAGCAGCGCCAAGCCGAGGTGATGGGGCAGGTCGACAAGCTCCAAGAGGAACTGCTCCAGAAACGCCAGCAGTGGCAGGGCCGGCTCGACGAGCAGCTCGCGACCGCTCAGCAGGTGATGGACGAGGCCAGCGGCCGGCAGAAGTCGATCCAGGAGCTATTGGATCGAACGCAGACGCAGCTCAGTTCGGCCGAGGCGGCCATCCAAGAGAGGGGCGCTATTACTCGGGCCGCCGAGGAGGCGCGGAAAGACCTCCAGGCCAAGCTGGCCGATGGCGACGAGGTCATCACCTCGATTCACGGTCTTCTGGAGACATCCACGCAGGCGGGCGGGGAGCTATCGACCAAGGCCGGCGAGGCCCAGCAGTGCCTGGCCGGGGTCCGGCAGACAGCCCGGGAGCTGGAGGAATTCGTCGGTGAGGCCCGGCAGCAGCAAGAGCAGGCGGTCGCCGCGGCCCGTGCGACGGCCCAGGCGGCGGAGAGATTGCAAGCCGAGGCGCGCCAGAAGCTCGACGAGCAACTCCAGTCGGTGGCGGAGGTGCTGGCGGGCGTCGAGTCCAACGGCGAGGCCGCGGCCGGGGCACTGGCACAGATCCAGCAACACCACCAGGCGGCGGCCGAGGTCGGCCAAGCCGTCGCAGAGGCCCGCCAGGCCGCCGAGGAGGTGGCCGAGGCTCTACGAATCAAATTGGCCGACGGGGACGGGACGATCGCGCAGATGCGCCGGCTGCTGGAGACGGCCGCGCAGGCGGCTGCGGACGCCACCGCCCAGACCGCCGCCGCCCAGCAGCGTCTGGCCAGCATCGAGCAGACAAGCGATCAGTGCGAACAGGTCGCCGATGAGGCCCGGCGGAAACTCGACACGCACTTCGAGGCGGCTGAGAAGGTGCTCGCCGACGTCCACACGTGTGGCCAGACCGTGGCCGACGCGATGGCCGAGACGCAGCAGCGGCGCCAGGAGGCCGACGAGGCCGGGCAGGCCGCCGCCAAGAGCAGCCGGCAGGCCGAGGAGGAACTGACGCAGCTTCAGGCTGTGTGGGCCCGGGGCGCTCAGGCGGCCGATCAACTCGACGGGCTCGCGCGGGTCGGCGGCGACCT
>JAUWQU010000224.1 GCA_030610965.1 Phycisphaerae bacterium | reverse complement strand
TTTGGGTTTGTTTGGCATTTCGGGATTCGTGCTTCGGATTTCGCCACGAAGCAGTCCGCCGCGGCGGATCGATGGGGCATTAAGATGCGATTGCCCTGGCCCGCTGGCCGAAAGCCCTTGACAATCAGGGCCTGTTGGACCAGTTTACTGTATTCCAGGCGGGCTGGCCGCTGAGGGCTCGCCTGACGCACCTGGAGCTACGCCGAAGACGGCAGGGAGGTCGCTATGCGGCGACATGGATGCACGATGCTGATGTTGGCTTTGTCGGCGGCGATGGTCGGTTGCGGTGGCGTGTCAACCGACGGCCCCAATGTTGTTGGGCCAATTCCGGAGATGGTGGCGATGCAGCGCCCGCCAATCGAGGACCTGCCGGTGCCGATCGGCTTTTACCTCGACGAGGGCAAGAGCCGTAATTTCACCGCCGCCGGCGCGCGGTATATCGACCACGCGTACAGTGGCCGGGCCGACAAGTTCGCCGTCGGACGGTTCTACAAGCGGCAGATGCCCATAAGACGCTGGACGCTTGTGACCGATATGTTCGTGCAAGGTGACATAATGCTCGATTTCGAGAAGGACACCGAGCGATGCCGGATAAGAATATCCGACAGCGGGCTCTTCGGGTCGACCAAGGTAAAGATGGCCGTGTGGACCAGCGGGCGGATCGTTCCGCCCGCCGGATACGGCAGCAGCAGAAGTTCGAGGACTAGATGAAAGCGAAACGCCGTCACGAGTTGCAGGAAAACGTACTGGCCGGTGAGCTCGGCAAGGTGGTGGAGTTCCTCAAGAAGCGGGGCAGCCACCTGGCCACGGCGGCGCTTGTAATCGCCTTGGCCATCTTCGCTTATTTCGCTATCAGCCGGCGAGGCGAGACCGCGAAGTTTGAGCTTCAGCGCCAGTGGGACCAGGCCATGACCGGCCAGGCCAAGCCGGAAGAACGGACCGAAATCATCAGGACGCTCGCCGAGCAGACCGACAACCTCCGTATCGCGGCGCTGGCCACGGTTGAACTTGGCTATGACGACGCCACGCAGGCCCTGGTCGCCAAAACGGACTCAGAGCGGGACGCCCTGGAAGAAAGCGCCGCCAAGTGGTACCGAAAGGCCATCAGCGAGTTCCCCACGCAGGCCACGGCTGTGGCCAAGGCGCACTTCGGGCTGGGCAAGCTGTACGAGTCGAAGCGGCAGTTCGAGAAGGCGGCCGAGGAGTACCGACAGGCAAAGGCATCGCCCGAGGTGATGGGCCAGCCCGTGATGGTCCTCGCCCAAACCAGCCTCGAACGGCTCTCGATGCTGAACTCGACGGTTCGGATGGCTACCACGATGCCGACGACCCAGCCGACGACCACGGCCACCGCGCCGGCCACCGCGCCAGCCACCGCGCCGGCTGTGGTACCGACGACCCAGCCGACGACCACGGCCACCGCACCGGCCACCGCGCCAGCCACCGCGCCGGCTGCGGTACCGACGACCCAGCCGGCGACGGCGCCCAAGCCCTGACGCATATCCGGGGAAAGCCACTTGACGAAAATGCTTATCGGGCTATGCTATAGCATGTCCGTGCCCAGGCCGGGAGCGGCCGGGAGTTTTTTGCGACGTTGGTAGTTTAGTCTTACGCATCGAAACCACAGATTTGGAGACACTCTGATGGCAGACCTGGCAGCATTGGCGGAAGCCCTGATCAAGGGCGACCGCAACACCGTAACCGAGTTGACGCAAGCGGCCATCGCCGAGGGCGTCGCGCCGAAGGACATCCTCGAGCAGGGCCTCATCGCGGGGATGAACGTCGTTGGGCGGTGTTTCAAGAACAACGAGATTTACGTCCCCGAGGTCCTCATCGCGGCCCGTGCCATGAAGAGCGGCATGGCGATCCTCCAGCCCAAGCTCACCGAGGCCGGCGTCGAGCCCATCGGCACGGTCGTGCTCGGCACCGTCAAGGGCGACCTGCACGACATCGGCAAGAACCTCGTCGGCATGATGCTCGGTGGCGGCGGGCTCGCGGTTGTTGACTGCGGCACGGACGTCTCGCCCGAGAAGTTCGTCCAGGCGTGCAAGGAAAGCGGCGCCCAGGTCTGCGCCATGAGCGCACTGCTGACGACCACCATGCCACAGATGTCGTCCGTCATCGAGGCGATCCAGGCATCGGGCATCGAGGTCAAGACCATCATCGGCGGCGCGCCGGTGACCCAGAGCTTCGCCGACGAAATCGGCGCCACCGGATACGCGCCCGACGCCGCCAGCGCCGTCGACGTCTGCAAGGAACTGATGGGCGTCGCGTAAGCTTCGCCAGGCCGGCCGCGGCCGGCGAACGTTGATATTGAACGCCGCAGGCTCACGGGCCGCGGCGTAGGCGGTGATCGGAATGGCCCGGCCGGGCTGTCAAGTGTCAAAAGAACCGGCGGAGCTTCCGGTCGCCGTTTTCTTTTCGTCCCAGACATCGCGCAAGCCGTGAATGACTCCCAAGAACAACCTGATGCCGACGCCGCGGAACTCGACGAGTTCGCGGGCGACGCTTGCACCGGCGACGAAGCCGAAGACGAGGCCGTTGAGACAAGCGCCGACGGGCTCGATGCGATCGAGGTGACCGTCGACGCAGAGGACGAGGGCCTCAGCCATCGGCGGATAAGCATCCGCCGTGCGCTGCCCAACCGCCGGCTGGACAAGTACCTCGCCAGCCGGATCGGAAGGGAGGTCTCCCGCACGGCCCTTCAGGGCTACATCAAGGAAGGCATGGTCACCGTCAACGGGCGGACAGTAAAGCCCAGCTACACCATCCGCACCGACGACGTGATCGACATGGCCCTGCCGACCGTCAAGCCCAAGGAAATACCGCCCGAGCCCATCCCGCTGGACGTCATCTACGAGGACGACGACATGATGGCGCTGAACAAGCAGGCCAACCTCATCGTCCATCCGGCACGGGGCAACTGGACGGGCACGCTGGTTAACGGCCTGGCCTACTACTTCCAGCAGAACTGGCGAGACATCAAGACGCTGCCGACCAACGGCGAGGCGTTTCGCCCGGGCATCGTCCACCGGCTGGACCGCGACACGACTGGCATCATCCTGATCGCCAAGAGCGAACTGGCCCTGTGGCGGCTGGGCAAGCAGTTCGAGCTGCGAAAGATCAGCAAGACGTACTCGGCCATCGTTCACGGGATCGTGCCGCTCAACGAGGACATTATCGACGCGTGCATCGGCAGGCACCCCAGATTTCGCGAGAAGTACGCCGTCCACCGCCTGACGGGCAGGCCGTATCCGGGCACCAGCAAGCAGGCCGTCACGCGGTACAAGGTAATCGAGCGACTGGCCGAGGTGGGAAAAGGGCGGGCGAGCTTTTCGGCGATGGAGCTTTACCCAAAGACCGGGCGGACCCACCAGCTCCGCGTTCACATGAGTTTCCTTGGCCATCCCATAGTCGGCGACCGCATGTACGGCGGAGGCCCGCTGTACATGAGCCAACTCGAAGGCCTCCACGACGTGGCCGAGGGCCCGCTGATAACCCGCCAGGCCCTGCATGCCCACACCATCGAGTTCAACCACCCGCGAACCAACGAACGCATGAGCCTGACGGCCCCCTGGCCAAAAGACTTCACCGACACGCTAAAGGTCTTGCAGGAGCTCTCGAAAAAGGTATAATCCCGTGCCTGCTCGCTAAAGCGGGCCGCAGCGGCAGCGGCAGCGGCAGCGGCAGTGGCCGGTGGTTGGTAGCCGGTGGCCTGCTCGCTTCAGCGAGCAGGATTGGCGGTCCGACAGGGCCGCCGAATGAGCAGTAGAACATTCGGGCGATTAGCTCAGTTGGCTAGAGCGTGCGGATCACACCCGCGAGGTCACAGGTTCAAGTCCTGTATCGCCCATGCGATAAAGCCCTTGAAAACAAGGGCTTATGTTTTGCCCGGACTTTATTCGCGAATTGCCGCGAATTGATTGTATGCAGTATCTATGCAGAATGGGGCCTTCTTGGGCGTCCCCGCCCGCGTCTCTGGTCACCGTTGGCAATCACTCGATCCAGGTCTGCCTTGTAGAAAACGAACCGTCCGTTGATCTTTTTCTTCGGGAGCGCGCCTTTTTCTACGAGCCGATACATGAACTTCTTGGGATTCACGCCGAGTTGGTCCGCCCCCAGGTACTTGGCCGCATCGTCAATCCAGAAGTGGCCAGGATCCTTCGCCGCATCACTCGCAGGCTGAGTAGCCGTCTTTCTGCTCGGGCTACCGTCGACGGCCTGGTCGAGGATAGCTCGCAGGGCCTTTGTGATAGTCGGCAGTTCCGGATGACGTGCAGCGTCGCTGTCGGTTGGTGGCACCGTCAGATCGAAACGCTGGAAGACGCAGGCCAGGATCAGGTCGCTGTGGTCCTCAAGACTCCCGAGATCTCGCGCGAATGGATCCTGCCCACCGAGGACTGCAGGACCGTCCGAGGGCAAGGACGGCGCGGGCATGGGCGTTGGATGCGCTATGGACAGCGGCCGGCGATCTTCAGCAACCTCCGACAGGCCGACCGCTCGCCGGAACTCGTTCTCCGCCTGGAGGTCGGTCAGGTCGTGGGCGGCGAGGTCGTTGAGAACCGAGTTGACGAAGCCCACGTCAAGCGGTGGCCGTCTGACATGGGCGGCGTTGGCAACAGTTGGCGGAGGCGGCCCAGGAGCGTCGAGGTTGCCCTACAATGAACGATCGATAAGAAAGGCCGTCGGGCATTCTTCTCGATTACAGTTGAATACCAACTGCCAGCGTCCATCCGTGACCGTGAGGCGGGGAACAAGCTGAACGCGGGCGTGGAATACGTCTCGCCCGGGCTGTGCCTCCCGCTGGATGGGGCATGCCCGGCGTGATGGCGAGATAGCGACTTCTACGCTTTTCCAGGCGAAGAGACGGGCAAGCCGTCGGGACCAGTGTTCGATCCTCAGTGCCTCCAGTGAGCGTATCCTTTCGGAACGCTCTCTATCGAAAAACGGCCCGCTGGATGACTCCGGCGGGCCGCGTCGTTAACCCGCATGGGAACAAGGGTTTCGGTGCTTCCCGCCGGCCGGCGAACGGTGCTCGCGACGGGACTCGTTCGGCCCGAAAACGCCGAGATAGGCCGTTTTCCTCTCTCTTTGGCCCGATCCTATCTGATTCCACGACACCTGCCCGAAAAGGTACCGTAGATTGTAAGTTGCTTGCTTTATGCAACATAGAAAACGTCGCCCACGTAACCTGAACGGGTTTCGTTTCTGAACACTGCCACAGTTCCAGACAGTGGGAAACGATAGTCTCATGCCAGCCCATTGCGGTTCCTCTGACTGGGCAGTATTCTGAACGCCGACAACTCGTGGACATTCGTATCAGGATGCCCTGACGCCACATGACCACGCGACACACAAAATCACATTTCCTATCAGTGCCGATGCCGGTGGAGGTTGGCCTATGGCCAAGCAGACAGGCGGGTTAATGTTCCGTGTGAGGATCGACGGCGCAGAGCTGGTCGAGTTGAAGCGGCACTGGCAACATCTGCCGGAAGAATGCAGTTGGATGCAGGAGAAGGTTCAGAAGCACGCTGGCAAGCGACCGCTGGAACTCTCGGAGGACGAGTTTTCGTGGGTCGTGGCGATCTTGGAGGCGGTGCTCCATACGCGGAAGGGCTACCCACTCGATAGCCCGCCAGGGACGCTGCACCCGCCGCCGCTGGAGTTCGTCAAGAAGGACGATCCGCGCTGCGTCGCGTGCCGGGGACTGTACCAACGGCTCAACAAGGCATACGAGCGGGTGATCAAGGGTCGGCGACGACGCGGGACTGTCGAGGTCTGAGCGGCATGGGTGCCTCCGCGAACAGAATTGGAGAGGAGGCCACACAGTGGCCCCCCGCCGTGCCTCAGGAGACCCTGGCGCCCCATGACCACCCGACAGCCGAAATCAAATTTCCTAATCAGTGAGGTCCGACATGGCGGAATACGGTGAGTGGAACCGCAAGGGGGCGACGCTCAGCGACGTGACGGCGAAGAAGGAATACGGCGTGAGCCGGGACTTCATCGTCAAGGGCATTCGCGCCGACAAACTCGAGTACCGCCAAGGGGTGGTCTGGGGCAATCCCTATCTTAGGGTCCTGCGGAGCCAGCTTGAGCAGTACATCGCCGAGCAACTCGGCCCGGATCGCTTGTCCCGCGCCAAAGACCAGACCGAGCTGCGTAAGATCAAGAAGGAAATGGCAGACCTGAACAAGAGGCTGGTGGAGCTTCAGGCGCGAAGAACGGAAATCGAGAAGGCCCTGAGAAAATAGCCACTCGAAAGAACGGTCCCCTGCCGAGACGGGGCAATAATCACGCGGCTCGCGCATTGACGCCTGCCATGCCCTTGGCTATAAGCGGCCCGCGTCAACAGTGAAGAATATCGATCCGCGCACCAGACCCCTGCGGTCGCCCTGGTTCCCCTCCCGGCCTGTGCCCAGTTTCTTGACGTGATTGAGTCGATCTTCAGCGGAATGGTGAGAGCTATCATTCATAACAGTGACTACGGTTCGG
>JAUWQU010000677.1 GCA_030610965.1 Phycisphaerae bacterium | reverse complement strand
CTTGGCAAACGCGACTGGTCGTATCCCGGCAGCACGCTGATGGACGTCGCTTACGGCGGCGGGCGGACGATCTGGAGATTCGCCGAGGCCTCGCCGCCGGACCGCGCGGGATGGCAGGCGGTGGCGGTGGACCCGGACGTCCTGGCCGCACGCGTCGCGCACCTGAGCTACGGCCTGGCCGCATACGACGACGTCGGCAGCGTCTGGTCGTATCGGGGTGGCAAGTTCGCCTACACGACCTTCCCCAACCGCTTCATCTTCAGCCGCCATCAGAACCGCGCCGAGCCGTGGCTCGAGGTATGGGTCGCCGGCACGGACGCCACGGCCCCGGGGGCAGTGACCGACATCGCCGCGAAAACCGACGGCCTGCCCGAAGGCGAGGCGCTGGTCACGTGGACCACCCCTGCCGATAGCGGCGGCGGGAAGACGCTCGGCTTCAACGTCGATTACGCCGCCGGCGGCAAAAGAGGGCAGGTGCCGAGGTATCTGATTCCCATGGCCGAGGCCGCGGGAAGGCAGGTGCGGATGCATCTGGCGAACCTGCCCATCCAGGCCGGGGCGGCAGTTACGCTGAGAATCGCCGCCGTGGACAGCGCCGGCAACGTAGGGCCCGCCGCGACCGGGACAATCCGCGTCTCGGCCGAGCCGGCGGCGATGTCACTGCCCGATGCCAACATCAAGCCGTTCGCGCCTTCTACCGCCCTGCCGGCAGCGGGGCCACTGAAGGTCGGCATCGTCGACGTGCTGGACAAAATAAGTCCCGCGACCGGCGCCATGATCCCGCGACAGCCCAACGGCTACCTGGGCGGCAACCATCTGTGGTCGGCGGCGAAGAAGATCATCCGCCTCCACGCCGCCCGCAACGAGGCGGTGTGCTTCCAGGTCAACCTAACCGGCTCAGCCGCCAGGGCGACCGCGACGCTGACATTCCCCGCCTCGGCGGGTATCAAGGCGAAGGTCGAGCGGTTCGACTACGTTCAGACCTCCGCCGGCGTGCTGGGGGACGTTATCGTCCCGCTGCCAAAGGGCGGGCGGTTCGCCGTGCCCTTCGCCGACGACCCCGAGGCCGCCGGCGCCAAAAACGTGAGCCTGCTCTGCGAGGCGTACGTCGGCCGGAACGCCAAGGCGGGGCCGCGGGCCGGCACCCTGCGCATCGAGGCCGACGGGCAGACGTTGGAGATCGCCGTCGAGCTGAACGTGTGGGACTTCACGCTGCCGGACAAGCTGTCGTTCATCCCGGAGATGAACTGCTACTCCACGGCCGACCCTACTACCGGGCTGGAGTATTACCGCATCGCCCACGAGCACCGGCTTTGCCTCAACCGCCTGTACTACAACTGGCGTGGCCGGCCCAGCAGGTCGCCACGATGGACGCCCAGCGGCTTCGACTGGGCGGCGTGGGACAAGGACTTCGGGCCGCTGCTGGACGGCTCGGCCTTCGCCGACCTTCCGCGAGCCGGCGAGCCGGTGGACGTGTTCTACCTGCCCTTGTGCGAGAACTGGCCGGCGCCTATCGAGAAGAACTACCTCAAGACGTACTGGATCGACCGTGCGTTCAAGCCGGCGTATCGGGAGGAACTGGTCAAGGCCTTCGCCGCCTTCGGACGCCACTGCGACCAGCGAAAGTGGCACGAGACGATTTTTCAGTTCTACCTCAACAACAAGGTCTACCACAAACGCGAGGGCGGCTGGCAGCGGTCGTCGGCGCTGTGGGTATTCGACGAGCCGGTCAATACACAGGACTTCTGGGCCCTGCGGTGGTACGGCGTAGCCTGGCAGCAAGCCGTCGCTCGGTCGGCCGGGGCAGCCAAGATGTGGTACCGCGCCGACGTGTCCTACAGCCAGTTCGAACGGGAGATATTCCGCGACGTGCTGGACATGGAGTGCCTCGGCGGCACTAACGACCAGAAGATCCGCATGGCCCGCGAGCGGTCGCTGCTGGGCGGCTCCGGCCAACACACGCAGTACGGTTCGGCCAATGACCCTGCCCACGCGAACCTCCAGCCGGTGCTGTGGTGCCTCAAGTCGTTCTCGTCGGGGTCGATCGGCGTGCTGCCGTGGCAGACCATCGGCAGCGCCGAGAAACTCACCAAGGGCGCCCCCACGGGGCTGTTCATGCCCGCGCCGGTCGGCAGGGGCGTTGTTGCCTCGGTGCGGGTGAAGGCCTTTCGCCGCGGCCAGCAGGACGTCGAGTATCTGACGCTGCTAGCCGACGTGAGCGACAAGCCGCTGTTTGCGGTGGCCGGGATGGTGCGTAAGCGCATCGACCTTTCGGGGCAGGTCCACAAGTCATCCGAAGCCGACGCCGGTACGGTCAACTTCGACAAGGCCAGTGCGGTCGCGCTGTGGCGCCTGCGCATCGCGGCCGGGGCGGCCATCTCGGCCAAACACCCGCCCTACCGCCGCTGCATTCGGCCGATTACCGCAGCCAAACACGACCCGGCCAAGCTGGAAATGCCCCGCTACGTCCGCCCCGCGCCCCCGCTGCCGCCCAGCGGACCGGACATGGATTGACCGTCACGCAGCCGTCGCGGAGAAAAAAAAGGCCGTGACAGGTGCGTTGACTCGTGCCACCCCCAAGCGTTGTCTGCTTGGGTGTGGCACGAATCCCATCAGGTGGCGTATAAGAGTGCCTTCGGGAGAAATTGGATGAAGGATATGACAAGAAGAAGATTCTTGCAGTATGCGGGCGCCGCGGTCGTGAGTGCCGCCGCCAGGCCTGGACTTGGCGCTGAGACCGACGCTGGCGCCGGCCGGCGGCCTAATGTGGTGCTGATCCTCACGGACGATCAGGGCTGGGGCGACATTCGCTCGCACGGCAACGACAAGCTCGACACGCCGGTGATGGATTCCTTCGCGGCCGCCGGCGCGCGGTTCGACCGGTTCTACGTCTGCCCGCTGTGCGCGCCTACCCGCGCGAGCGTGCTGACCGGACGGTATCACTGGCGGGCCGGCGTCGACGGCGTTACCCGCGGCAAGGAGATCATGCGGGCCGAAGAGGTCACGGTCGCCCGCGTGGTCAAGTCGGCCGGGTACGCCACGGGCTGCTTCGGCAAGTGGCACAACGGCTCGTACTGGCCGTTCCATCCGAACGCAAAGGGGTTCGACGAGTTCTTCGG
>JAUWQU010000292.1 GCA_030610965.1 Phycisphaerae bacterium | reverse complement strand
TTGAGAAACCTCCGGAGTGAAAGGAACTTGCCATGAAACTTTTGGGAACAATGAGGAAAACCGCCGTTATTCTGTCGGTCTCGCTGATTCTGACTCACGTGGCTGCGGCCGCGGAACCAGCCGCCGCCGTGAAGGCTGCGCCTGGCCCGACAATCAAGCCCAAGCCGCTCAGCGTTAACGGCGAGAAAGGCCTGGCCTGGCTGGCCCAACACCAGTTGAAAAGCGGGGCCTGGGGCCAGGGAGAAGAGTCGGCCGGGATGGGCGGAGGGGCGACCCTCAAAGACACGCCCAGCCTCGGCGACACCTGCATGGCCTTGCTTGCGCTGATTCGAGCGGGCAACACGCCCGAGAAGGGCCCGTACGCCAAGAACGTGTTGGCAGGCGTGAAGTACGTATGCGGACAGGTCGCGGAGTCTGATCCGAATTCGCTGTTGATAAACAAGACTACCGGCACGCGGATTCAGGCGAAGCTGGGGCGATACATCGACACCTTCATGACATGTACGATGCTCGCCGATGTCCAGGAGAAGACCGCCGACCAGGAGTTGCTCAAGGAAGTGACGGCCGGTCTGGAGAAGGTGGTTAGGAAGATGGAGAAGAACCAGCGTAAGGACGGCACCTGGGGCGACGGAGGCTGGGCGCAGACCCTTGAGCAACAGATGGCGGTCAAGGGAATAAACATGGCGGCTATCGCCGGAGTGAAGGTTGACGAGACTGTCCGGGCGCGGGCCGCGAAGGAGGCACAGGGCCGATTTGACTCCAGGTCGGGTGGCTTTTCGGCCAAGGGCTCGGCCGGCGTGGCACTTTACGCCGCGGCCTCCTCGCTCGGCGCCCAAGCCGACAACGCCGCGTACGATGCCAAGCGGGAGAACGAACTGAGAGCCAAGCTTCCCACGGCACAGCCCGCCGAAAAGGAGGCGATCAAGAAGGATCTGGACCGTTATGAGGAGAACCGAAAACAGCTTAAGGCTACGACGCAGGCCGTCGTCAAGAAGCTCCAGAACAACCGCTTCCTGGCCGGTTTCGGCTCCAACGGCGGCGAGGAGTTCCTCAGCTACCTGACCATCGGCGAGGCCCTGGTGGCCCAGGGCGGAGATGAGTGGACCAAGTGGGACCAGAAGATGTCGGACAACATGAACCGCATCCAGAACGCCGACGGAAGCTGGACCGGGCACCACTGCATCACCGGGCGGACGTTCTGCACTTCCGCGGCGCTGCTGGTGGTGATGGTGGACCGCTCGCCAGTGCCGGTTGCGGCCAAGATTCGGCGACGCTAGAGAGCGGATCCGCGATGTCACGACGGAATCCCTCACTGTCGGCAGGGATGCTGTGCAGCCTGCTGCTGGTAGCCGGGTGCGGTCGAGCCACCCCGGAGCTTATCGCAAGGATCGACGTCGCGCTGGGCAAGGCGGGGCGATACCTCGCCGCCCGCCAGGGCCCGGACGGGGCGTGGCGGTCGGAGACCTACGGGATGTTCCGTGACGGCCCGAGTCTCACGCCCTACGTGATGAGTTCGCTGTTCTTCCTGCCGCAGGCGGGGCCGGCAGCCGTCGAGAGTTACCGCAAGGGCACGGAGTACCTGGCTGGCTTCGTCGGGGCCGATGGGAGAATCCGCGTAGCCGAACGGGAACTGCTTTTCCCCGTTTACACGTCCGCCTCCGCCAGCCGTGTTGTGTGCCTGCTGGATCGCTCGCAGCGGAACCTGCGAGCCCAGCAGGCGTGGCTGGGGTACCTGCGGGCGCGGCAGCTCAACGAGCGGCTCGGCTGGTCTCCGGACGATCCGCAGTACGGCGGGTGGGGATTCTCCCTGGACATCCCGCGCAAGTGCGCCGAGGGGCAGATGCAAGACTTTCTGGTGGAGTCGAACCTGACAGCCACGGTCTTCGGCGTGGCGGCGATGCGATCCGCGAGGGTCCCGCTGTCGGACGACGGCTACATGCAGGTGCTCGCGTTTGTCCGGCGGTGCCAGAATTATCCGCAAGACCCTCGCATCGCCGACAGCCACTTCGACGACGGGGGTTTCTTCTTCATTCCGCAAGATGCGGTGCAGAACAAGGCCGGGATCGCGGGGACGGACCGCGGCGGACTGGTTCGCTTCCATTCCTACGGCACGATGACGGCCGACGGGGTGCGGGCGCTGGTCCGCTGCGGCCTGGGCGCCGATCACCCGCGGGTGGTTGCGGCCAGGCTGTGGTTGGAGCGGAACTTCGACGCCGCGCATAACCCCGGCATCTTCGAGCCGGACCGCGAGGTGCTTCGCGACGCGACCTATTACTATTGGACTTGGGCCGTCAGCCACGCTTTCGCGGCCTTGCGCGTCCGCGACATAGCGACGCGACAGGGCAGGATCGACTGGGCCGCCGCCCTGGCCGCCGAACTGCTCGCCCGCCAGCGCGACGACGGCACCTGGGTCAACCGGTACACGGATGCCAAGGAAGACGACCCCCTTGTGGCCACCCCCTGGGCGGCGGCCGCCCTTGTCATATGCCGCAGTTCGCTGGCGCACCAGGTCCACGGACAGATACCCACGTTGGCGGCTGTGCAACCGCCATCAGGGCAACTTCCTTGGCCCGCTGGTCAGACTGATTATGGGCATTCTGCTTGTGCGTCGCACCCGCATACGGGTCCGGCCACAGCGAGCAGTCGGGCTCGCGGTGCTCATTATGGCCATACTGCTGCACTTGGTGGGCTCCCTGTCGCGGGTGGACTTCCGCAGCCAACATTTGTTGAAGACCAGTTAGGGCAGCGGGGATTCCTTGTCCTTGCCGAGCGTGGCCTTGCGGCGAAGGATGTGGTGGTAGTGCTGGACGAAGCGGTGGGACTCGTCTCGAACGGATTGCAGTAGCCGAAGGGCCGTGTCGTTACGCGGCAGGCGAATCGCTCCCGGCCGCCCGTGGATGTAGAGGTCCTCGTTCTTCTTGGCGAGGCTAAGCAGCACCGGCGGGCGGAACTCCAGTTCGTCGAAAGCGCCCCACGCGGCCGAGAGCTGGCCCTTGCCGCCGTCGATGAGGATAACGTCCGGAAACAGCTCCTGGTCCATGCCCGCGTACTTGTACCGCCGCCAGCCCACCTCGCGGATGGACGCGTAGTCGTCGTTGCCCGCGACGGTGCGGATCTTGTATCGCCGGTAGCCGTTCTTGAACGCCTTGCCGTCGATGAAGCACACCAGCGCCCCGCACAACTGACCGCCGGCGAGGTGCGCGATGTCGATGCCCTCGATCGTCCGCGGCGGACCTGGAAGCTCCAGTATCTCCCCCAGGCGCGCCAGCCCCTCGGCTGGGTCGATGTGGAACACCTCCGGCTGGAGGTGATCGTGTACCAGACCGCGTCGCTGAAGGCCCTCCAAGGCGCGAAGCTCGTCGCGCAGGATCGCGGCCCGCTCGAATTCCAGCTTCCCGGCCGCGGCTTCCATACGGGCCGTAAGCTCCTTGCGGATCTGCGAGCCCTTGGACGATACGAACTGGCGGAAGTGGCGGATCTGCTCGGCGTAGTCGGCTTTGGAGACCTTGGCGGCGCACGGCGCGGTGCACTGTTTGATGTTGTACAGGATGCAAGGCCGGTAGTACTGCCTCCGGTCCGCTTCGGCGGATATGTCGAGCTTGCACGTGCGAAACTTGAAGACTCGCTGCATGAGCGGTATCGCGGCGCGTAGGTCGGAGGCGGATACGAACGGCCCGTACAGCCTGGCGCCTTTGGGCTTGGGCTCTCGCGTAATCGACACGCGGGGGAAGTCCTCGTCGGCGGTTATCTGGAGGTAGGGGAAGCTCTTGCCGTCTTTCTGGCGGGCGTTGAACGGCGGCTGGACGTCCTTTATCAGACGGCTCTCGCGAAGCAGGGCGTCGACCTCGCTTTCGCATTCGAGCATGTCGAGGTCGGCGACGAGGTCGCGGATCATCCGCTCGATTTCCGGCCCGCGCGTCGCCAGCAGTTCGGCGGCCGGCTGAAAGTAGCTGGCGACCCGGGTGCGAAGGCTCTTGGCCTTGCCGACGTACAGAACCCGCCCGGCGGCGTCCTTGAACAGGTACACGCCCGGCGTCGTCGGCAACTGCGAGACCTTCCGGCGGATCTCGTCCAGAATTGAAACTCGTTTTGCGGGCATCACCGACATTATACTCGATTACGCCTGGGCGAAGCGGACGCCGACTGCGAGGTGGCCCCCGGCCAGCAGGGCCTGGCGGTCGACGCGGACGATTGTGCCCTCGATCGGCGTGCCGGACAGGCCCGCCAATTGTTGCGCGTCTATGCCGCCCAGCGTCAGGCGGACGGTCTGGCCCGGCTTGACCGGCACGGCCGCGGGGACATACATCATCAGCCCGCTCTTGGAGATGTCCACGCACCTGGCCGGAAAATCTCGCCGCGAGGGGCCGTGGAGGAACCGGACGCCCGTAGCGAGTTGATAGCGGGGGTTGATCCTGCGTTCTCTGCGCGAGCTGTCGATCACCTTGGGTTTTCCTTGCCTGCGTTGCCGAGTTTGAACTGCCCATCGGCCCGACGGCTGACTTGACTGCGATGCATTGTAACGATTTGCCTGTCGAACTGCCAGCGCCGATGGGGTATTCTACATGCCTTTGGGAGCGACACGGATGGGCAAACTCAAACGAATCGGAATCCTGACCGGCGGGGGCGACTGCCCGGGGCTCAACGCTGTCATCCGCGCGGTGGCCAAGTCGGCCTTGCTGGGCGGGCTGGATGTCCTCGGCATCGAGGACGGCTATCTCGGGCTCATCGAGAACCGCATTCGGCCGCTCAGCTACGAGGACGTAAGTGGCATCCTTACTCGCGGCGGGACGATCCTCGGCTCGTGCAACAAGGCTAACCCTTCTTCGCACTTGGTGTTGGATGATGGCGAGTGGGTCAAGAAGGACGTTCGCGACCGCGCGATGGAAACCTTCATGCGCCATGAGCTCGACGCTGTCGTCGTCATCGGCGGCGACGGCACGATGAGCGGCGCCGCCGAGCTTATCGAGAAGGGCCTGCCGATAGTCGGCGTGCCCAAGACCATCGACAACGACTTGTGTGCAACGGAAGTGACGTTTGGGCACGACACCGCCGTCAACACCGCGGCCGAGGCGCTGGACAAGGTCCACACAACCGCGTCGAGCCATCACCGAGCCATGGTGGTCGAGATTATGGGCCGATACGCCGGCTGGCTTGCGCTGCACGCGGGCGTCGCGGCCGGGGCCGATGTGATACTCATTCCGGAGATCCCCTTCGACATTGAGAAGGTGGCCGACCAGTGCCGCCGGAGGCGGCGGCGCGGCAAGGGCTTCACCATCATCGCCGCCGGCGAGGGCGCCATCCCCAAGGGCGGCCAGCAGTTCGTGGACCGCGTCGACGCGACCTCGCCGGACCCCATCCGCCTCGGGGGCGTCGCCAAGTACGTATCCGACGAGATCCACAAGATCACCGGCCTGGACAGCCGGCACGTCGTCCTGGGCCACGTTCAGCGCGGCGGTACGCCCACGCCGTACGACCGCGTTCTGGCCACGCGGTTCGGCCATCACGCGTTCGAGCTGTTGACCGCCGGCCGAATGAACCGATTGGTAGTAATGCAGGACGGCCGGATCGACTCCGTGCCGATCGAGGACGTGGCGAACAGGGTGCGAACCGTGCCGCTTGACAGCCCGCTTATCGCCGCGGCCAGGGCGGTCGGCACGAGCTTCGGCGACTGAGTTGTACCTGCGATGAGAAGAAGGTAGTAGGTAGTAGGTGATAGGTAGTAGGTAATAGGTAGTAGGTAGTAGGTGATAG
>JAUWQU010000478.1 GCA_030610965.1 Phycisphaerae bacterium | reverse complement strand
CTAGATCTGCATGTTCATCGTCTGGCGGTAGGCCTCGATGACCTTGTTCCGCACGCCCATAAGCAGCTTGAAGCTCATATCCGCCTTCGCCACGGCGGCCACGACCGGCACCACGTCCTCGGTCCGGCCGGACAGAAGGTCCTGGACCGCCCTGGACGAGGCCTGCTGGTCTCCCTCGGCCTGGGCGACACAGCGGCGCAGCGTCGAGGCGAAGTCGATCCTGTCATCACCCGCCGGCGTTGCCGGTTTTGCGACGGGCGTGTTTACCGGCTGGATGTTCGGAGATATCGGATTGATTGGCGGCATTGTCTCACCTCGCTACTTCAGCAGTTCCAGGGTCAGGTCCACCATCTCCAGGTAGCGTTTCATTACGGCGACGTTGGCCTGATAGGAGCGGCTGGCCCCAATCAGGCTTATCATCTCGACGGGCAGTTGCACGTTCGGCATCTCGACGTACCCGTCCTCGGCGGCGTCCGGGTTGCCGGGCTCGTATACCTTCTGGAGCGGAGTGGCGAGGTCGCGCGTGACGTCGCGAATCTTCACCCCGCCGGCGGGATCGGTCGAAAGCCGCACCATCTGCCGACGGTACGGCTTGCCATCGAGGCCTCGCGTTGTGGCGGAGTTGGCGATGTTGGTCGAGATGACCTTCATCCGCCTGCTCTCGGCCTGGAGGCCGGAGATCGCTATGTTTATCGGTGATGTTCCCTGTATTGACGGCATGGTCGGGCTCCGGGGCTATTGCACGGTCATGGCAAGTTCCATCTGCCGGTAGACCTTGTTGAGCATTCGAAGGTAAGTCTTGTAGGTCGAGCTGTTCTTGATCAACTCGCCGATCTCCATTTCGATGTCCACGTTGTTGCCCGTCTGGTCGGCGGGCGTCGTGTCCAGCATTAAGATTTTCGCTTGCAGCGACGTGGGCGCGTCGCCGTTTTTCAGGGCCTTTGCCAGGATCTGCTCAAACTGAACCGTCTTGCGGCGATAGCCGGGGGTCCGGACGTTGGCGATGTTGTCGGCGATGACTCTCTGCCGGGCGGATGCGCCTCTCATCCCGGCCGTCAGCATGTCGACTAACTGGGGCTGCTTTACCATCGTTTGTCTCCCGTAAGCTCAAGAGGCTTGTCTTCCTTGCTGTACCTGCGGAGTTTCTCGCGGAGCGTGCGGTCCGTGATGCCGAGCATACGTGCGGCCTTGGCCTGGTTTCGCTGGGTGCGGCGCAGGGCTTCGAGGATCGTCAGGCGCTCGACCTCCCGCAGGGAAAGGTCGCCCGAGTCCCGCGGGCCATCGGGCTCCCGCCCTGACAGCTCACTGACAAGCGCTTCCATGGCGCCCAGCGACAGCACCGGCCCCTCGCCGAGGATCAAGGCCGTGCGAACCACGTTGCGAAGCTGGCGGACGTTGCCCGGCCAGGGGCATGCGGCGAACAGCTCGAGCATCTCCGGGTCCAACTCGGTGATGGTCCTCCCGACCTCGCAGGTGTAAAGGTTGATGAAGTGCCAGACCAGCAGCTCAATGTCCTCGGTCCGCTCTCGAAGCGGCGGAACCGACAGCTTCACGCCGCTGATGCGGTAGTAGAGGTCCCGCCGGAACCGCCCTGCCGCGATTTCCGCGACGAGGTCGCGGTTGGACGTGCTGATTACCCGCACGTTGACGCGGATGGTCTCGCTGCCGCCGACGCGCTCGAAGTCCTGCTGCTCCAGCACTCGCAGCAGCTCGGCCTGGAGGCGCGGGCCGGTCTCGGCGATCTCGTCCAGCAGCAGCGTGCCGCCGTGGGCCTGCTCGAACTTGCCCTTTCGCTGCATGACCGCGCCGGTGAACGCCCCGCGCTCGTGGCCGAAAAGCTCGCTCTCCAGCAGCGACTCGCTCAGGGCCGCACAGTTGACGCGGATGCACGGCCCGTCGGCTCGCCGGCTGTCGGCGTGAAGCAGGCTGGCGAAAAGCTCCTTGCCCGTGCCGGACTCGCCGCAGACCAGAACCGGCACGGAAGTAGGCGCCACCCGCGCGGCGTGACGAATCGCCTCCAGCAGGTGTGGGCTCTTGCCGACCATCTGGTAGGCGCCGACCACGTCGGCCCGCCCGGCCGCCAGGGCAACCTTGTGGTTCGGCAGCATCGAGCCGAATA
Organism: Phycisphaerae bacterium; assembly: GCA_030610965.1. Taxonomy (GTDB): domain Bacteria; phylum Planctomycetota; class Phycisphaerae; order SM23-33; family SM23-33; genus JAUWQU01. The sequence goes on along the minus strand of JAUWQU010000478.1, from coordinate 2,147 downwards.
CCCCAGCGAGGCTCGTATCGGTGACGGGCTTGCCCAGGAATTCGACGCAGCCGCACTTCGCGGCCCGGACAGCCTGGACAGACGATTCTTCCTCGCTGATCATCACAACCGGCAGTTCCGGGTTGTCGGCGCGCAGGTCGGATGACAAGGCATAGCCGCCCGGGCCTGTGGACTGAAGGTCGATCAGGGCCAGAGCCCACCGGCGTTCGGTCGCCGGCTTGGCCGCGGAGACGGCACTGCGAACCGTCCCCCGCAACCCGCGCGACGCCAGCAGACGAAGCGCCTGGCGAATAAGCTCGGCGTCGCTGCTGACGATCAACACGTCCTGTATTGCCTGTTCTGCCATTTTCGTTCTTTTTGCGGGCGCCGGCGGCGGGCCCGCGCAGGATCACCCGTCCGTGGCGGCCGGCTTCAACAACTCCGCCGGCCTGGTTTCCTGGTGCCACGCCGCCAGTTGGCTCTGCACCTTCGCCACCGCCAGCCAGGGGCTCTCCGGAAACCCGGCGATCAACTTCTGGTAAAGCGCTGCCGCCTGCTCGTAATTGCCGCATCGGCCGTGACAGTTGCCCACCTGAAACAGCAGCCAATCGCCAGAGACGTCCTTCGGCGGATGATCTTGCAGCCGCATGTACACCGCCATCGCCACCTCGTACTGCCCGGCCTGATAGAGCGCGTCGGCCACACCAGATGCGTTCGTAAGCTTCTCGACCGCCATCGACTTCAGCAGCGCCAGATCAGCCGCCGATACGCCGGCCTTGCTCGCCGGTTGGCTCGCCGGTTGGCTCGTCGGCTGGGTCGTCGGACTCACAGCCGGCGTTTCAGCGGCGACGGACTTATCGACATCGCCAGCGCCCGGCGCCGGGGATTGCCCTGTCGCCGCCGGGGCCTGCGATTTCGGCAGGACCATCGCTTGGAGTTGTCGCACGGCCCGGCTGAGGTCCTCGGCCGGCGCGTCGGTCGGCGCTGCGATATTCTCGCGCCAGATGCTGCGCATCGTCTGGCGGATGTTCACGGGCTGGGTCTGCGGCGGCTGATCGGCCAAGGCGGCCGCACCGACCACGAGGCACGCCAGGCATGTCAATGTGGCCCGAGTCATTTGTCTATTCCTTCGGCCTGGCCGGCGGCTGCGAGACTGGCCGCGGCAAGCTGATACTGCTTGCGTACCAGGTACGCCTCGGCCAGCAGCGTGTTGGCTTTGCTGCGGATGGCGGGCTCGTCGGCCTGGATGAGTTGCCTGGAGACGGCTATCGCCTGGTTGTAGTAACCGCCGCGCAGGCAGACCTCGGCCAGCAGGCAGACGGCCCGGCGGGCCTCGGGGCCAGGCGGAAGCTTACCGACGGCCTCGACCAGAAGCTGGCGGGCTTCTTCAAGGTCGCCCGAGGCCTCGCGGCAGCGGGCCATCTCCACCTCGAGCCTGGCGTAGCTGGCCGGGTCGGTCGTCGTGGCCATCTGCGACCACAGCACCCCCGCCGCCTTCTCATCGAGCCCGCTGCGCTGAAGCAGCTTGGCCGACATGACCGCGTATCGGTACCGCTGCTCCGGCGAGAGCTTGTCCTTGTCGATGTTGCCCATCACCACCAGGGCCCGGCCGCACTCCACGCCGGAAGAAAGCGCCTCGCTCAACATCAGCATCAACTCGGTCCGGTCGCTGTCGGACATCTCGCCGGCAAGGGCCTGCTGAAGCCCCACAACCGCCTTGGCGGTCTGACCCATGGCCGGGCGGCACTGGGCGAGCAGCACCTGGGCCTGGGTCGTGCCGAGGCCGGCGACGCGCGGGCCGGCGAGATACCGCTCAACCCACACGGCAGCCTCGGCGTGCCTGCCCATACGGCGGAGGCAACGTGCCGCGCCGAGGCTCGCGGCCTGGCGCGACTGGATCGAGGCGCCCAGGTCGTACAAACGCATGTACAACTGGATCGCCCGCGCCGCCTTGCCGGTCTGCAATTCGCACTCGGCCAGGGAAAGGTAAACCCCGGCCACCTCGGAATGGTCGGGGAAGCGGTCGAGCATCTCCAGCAGGTCGCCACGGGCGCCGCCGTAGTCCTTGAGGCCCATTCGCAACCTCCCGCACCGCAGCCGGGCCGCGGCCGCGGCCCCCTCGGGGGGCTCCGCCGGCGGGCGGGAGCGGTGCGCCGCCCGCGCCGCGG
>JAUWQU010000176.1 GCA_030610965.1 Phycisphaerae bacterium | reverse complement strand
GGCTGCGCGAAGTTGGTCCAAGCCCTTGGCGAACTGCCCCGTCAGGACGTTGTCGATGCCATCGAGGCGAAGTTTCCGGCCATCTACGTTGGTAGCTATGGCGGGCTTTTCGGCGACGGCTACCTGGGGGTCGTCTGCCAGGGCGGGAAGGCACCCCGCCCAAAGGACCAACAGCGCGACCAAACCTGCACGATATCTCAGCGAAACCTGTTGCACACTCGTCTCCCGTGAACACACGGCTTTACCTGGAAACCACATAGCATCTAACGAAGCAACCGACCGGACGGTTCGGTCCATTATAGCTTCTTCCGCCTGGCTGACCTCGGGCAAAAGGCCGCCTGGCCCGGCCGACCCTTGCTCGCCGACCGGAATGGTACGAACATCGACCAGATTCCACCCGCAATCCAGAAACGACCCTGAGCCTCGCGCCCAAAACCGCGCGAAGAACCCTCCAATCGCCACGCCCGGATTGACTGATCGCAAGCGGTCGGGCCGTCCGTGATGGAGGGCTAATACGTCTTGCCCTCGTCCCACGGATTATCGGACTTGTCGCCCGGGTCGTCTGGGTCGTCCGGGTCGGCGTCATCGTCGTCGACCTTCCATTGGTCGGCCTCGGAAATATCGTCGATCTCGCGCTCCATGACCTTGAACATCTTCTCCTGCATGGGCGCCAGCTTGCGGTAATAGTCCAACGTCGCCTGGTACGCGCCGACCAACTGCGTTGTCTTCATCAGTTGCCACTTGGCCAGGCACTCCGGCTCCTTAATCGTGCTGAACGGATCGCACGAGAAGGACGCCTGACCGCCCGGGCCTCGATGGAAAAACTCACATTGTTCGCATTGGATCATGTTCTCTCGCTCCGCCGGCCTCGAGGGCGATCCGCTCGCCCCGCGTATGACCGCAACATTTACTTTACACCGTCGGTGTCGGCCATTCAAGCTCCGCCCCGCTTGACAGGCTCCGCCCCGCTCAAGGCTCCGACCGGCTGAGAACGAATATCGCCAGGTCGGCCCTGAGGTTGCTGTCCTCCTCGGGGGGGATATCCCGGCCTTCCTCGGTGTCCAGGAACACGCAGCGGTGGATTCGGATGTCCTTTTCCCGGCAGAACTCCCGGAAATCCGCGATGGTCAGGAACCGTATGTTAGGCGAGTTGTACCACTTGTAGCGCAGCAGGCCCCTCACCTGGGGCGCCCTGCCTTCCCACAGCATCTTCCGCAGCTTGTGGTAGGCGAAGTTGGGGAAGCTCACGATGCACTGGTGGCCCACGCGGAGCATCTCGCGGATCGCCCCCTCGACGTCCATTATGCTCTGGAGAGTCTGGCTGAGAGCCACGTAGTCGAACTGGTTGTCAGCGAACAGAGCCAGGCCGTCGTTAAGGTCGCACTGGACGACGTCCAGCCCGCGGCAGACGCAGTCGATAACCGAGCCCTCGTCCAGCTCCACGCCCATCACGTTGCGATTGCCGCGATCCTTGAGCGACTCCAGCAGCAGGCCCGTCCCGCAGCCAAGGTCCAGCACCGACGACGACGGCGGGATCAACTCGACGATCCTCTCGACATCCAGCCGCTGCGCCCGGCCTGGATAGAAAATACTGGTCTGGCTGTGGTGGTGCTCGAGGACCGGCGGCGCCTGCTCGATCGTGCCGCTCAGGTTCGCCAGGAACCCCTCGATGAGTCGGCCGTAGCTGCCTATATTCTCCGGCAGCAGGAACGCGTCGTGGCCCGCCTTGGACTCCACGTCGCAGTAACTCACCGGCTGGCCCGTCGAGATAAGGGCGCGGACCATATCCTGCGACTCTTGCGGCGAGAACAGCCAGTCGCTGGAGAAACTGATGACCATCCACCTGCTGTCGGTGCGTTGGAACGAGGCCGTCAACTCCTCGGGCGTAGCGCCCACGTCGAACAGATCCATGGCCATGGAGATGGTGACATAGCTGTTGGCGTCGAACCGATCGACGAACCGAGCGCCCTGGTAGCCGAGGTACGAGCCGACGGAGAACTCCTTCTCGAACCGCACCGGCACGTCGCGCGGCTGCATTCTCGTGGCGTCAAACTTGCGCTCCATCGCCTCGCGCGACAGGTATGTTATGTGCCCGATCATGCGGGCTATGGCCAGGCCGATGTCCGGCACCTTGCCGGCATGGCGGTATCGGCCGCCCATGAAGTTCGGGTCCTGCATGATGGCGTTTCGGCTTACGATGTCGAACGCCAGGGCCTGGCTTGACAGCCTGGCGCTGGTGGCCAGCAGCACCGAGCCCCGCACGCGATCCGGGTACATCATCGGCCAGAGCATCGCCTGATGCCCGCCCATCGAGCCGCCCATCACGCACAGCAGTTGCTCGATGCCGAGCGAGTCTATCAGCCGGCGCTGGGCCTCGATCATGTCGCCGATGGTCACCGTGGGAAAGTCAGGCCCGTAACACTTGCCGGTGCCGGGGTCCGTCGAGTCCGGCCCGGTCGTGCCGCGACAGCCGCCCAGAAGGTTCGAGCAGATCACGAAGTAGCGGTCGGTGTCCACCGACTTGCCCGGGCCAACTAAGATGTCCCACCAGCCCGCCGAGTCGCCCGGGTCGTGCATCGCCGCGTGCGAGTCGCCGCTGAGGGCGTGGCAGACCATGACCGCGTTGTCCTTGTTCTCGTTGAGCCGGCCGTAGGTCTCGTAGGCGACCTGTACCCGCTCCAACCGCCCACCGCGCTCGAGGACCAGCGGCTCGTCCAGTTCCAGCACGCGAACGTGCCGCAACGGCTCTGCCGAGCGAACGCTGTCGCTGCTATCGAACGCGGCGCCTTGCGGGTTTTCGGTTACGTCTGACACTGTTTGCTCTCTCTTACGGCACACTGACGAACAAAGCCCTTGCCCTGCAAAACAGTCGCGCCGAACCGGGAACCACGCGGGAGTGCAGACAGGCCAATGGGCTGACATGCGCCGTCCGGCAGGCCGGCCTGGCAAAGCACCTCGGCCAGATTGCTCGACGCCGAAACATCATCGGCATGGGCCACGTCGGTCCCAACTGGGCTGGCTGCGGCACCTTATCGCCCTGGCGAAAAGACCGTCCAACGACAGGTTGCCGTGCGGTCAAAGGGCCAGTGCCCTCGCGCAACTCTTGATGCCAGCCGTATTATAGGCCCCCCGTCGCAAGCGGTCAAGGGCAATAGGCACGCCCTCCGGCAGAGTGCCGGAGGGCAAATAGCGGCATGCTCATGGTCTGCCTTCGGCGAGCCCGGGATGTGCTACTACTTGAGGAACTGCGACCAGTCGGGGCCGTCGAGGCCGCCGCGGAGGGGGGTCTTTCGCTTCTTGGCCGACGCGGACTCTTGCAAATGGGCGTGGATGTCTGCCTCGATGCCCTCGCCGGTAAAGTTCGGGTCCGCGAGAAGGGCCTTTATCGAAAGGCTGATCCGCCGCTGCTGCTCGTCGACGCTCTGGACCTTGGCCTTGATGAGTTGGCCGTCCTTGAGCACTTCGCTGATGTGGCGGACGCGGTTCTCCGAGGCCTCGCTGATGTGAACGAGCCCCTCGACGCCGGCCGTCAGCTCCACGAACGCGCCGAAGTCCTCCACCCGCTTGACCACGCCCTCGACCACCGACCCCTCCGGCCAGCGGACAGATGCGCCCACCCACGGGTCCGCGCCGACACGCTTGACGGACAGGCTGATTCGCTTGCGATCCAGGTCTACCGACAGCACCCGGAGTTGCGGCGTGTCGCCGACGGCCAGCACCTCGCTGGGGTGCTTGATTCGCTTCTCGAAGGACATCTCGCTGATCGGCACGAGCCCCTCGACGCCGGGTTCGAGTTCCACGAACGCGCCGAAATCGGCAAGCCGCGTCACGCGACCCCCGACTATATCATCGGCGGCCCACTTCTCGGCAACGCCGGCCCACGGGTCCGGCTGGACCTGTTTGAGGCCCAGGCCGATGCGGTCCTTCTCGCGGTCGATCTTGAGGATCATCACCTCGACCTTCTGGCCGGTCTTGACGATATCGTTGGGGTCCTCGACGCGGCTGTAGCTCATGTCGCTGATGTGCAGCAGCCCGTCGACGCCGCCGATGTCCACGAACGCGCCGTAAGGCATGATGCTCCGGACGGTGCCGGTGACGACCTTGCCCTCGGCCAGCTCCGCCATCGTCTGCTCACGCATCTCGGCGGCCTCGGCCTCGAGCACGTTGCGGCGCGAGAGCGTAGCGCTCTTGCGGCCGCGGTCGATGTCGACCACCTCGCACATCATCTTTGTGTTCATGTACTGCGACGTGCCCTCGGTGCGGGCGACGTCGATCATGCTCATGGGCATGAAGCCGTCAATGCCGTTGAACTTCAGCTCCAGCCCGCCGGTGTTGGCGCCGGTGACGAATGCCTCGACGATCTGTCCGGGCTTGAGGGTGCGCCACGTCGCGGCCACGACAGCGCCCTCGCGCGACAGGATCAGCAGCCCCTCGGATGCGTCGTACCGCTCGACGGTCACCTCGATGGTATCCCCCACCTCCGGCAGCGGTTCGTCGGCGTACTGTACGGCCTGGAGTATGCCCTGGCTCTTTCCGCCGAAGTCCACGAATATGTCGTCGTGCTGGATGTCGATGACCTTGCCAATACGGACGCCATCGGCCTTTCCCCTGGTGTCGACGGGCCTATCGGCATCGAGCATATCCTCGATGCTCATGTCGCCGAGGGCGTCATCGAGTTCCTTCTGAAGCTCGGCGTCGAGCTTACCGTCGGTGCGGTGGAAGTTGCCATGCTCCTGCCTGTCAGTGCTCATGCTAGCTCCTCGTTGCAACCAGCCCGGGCGCCGGTCTGATCCCGGCGCGAATTGCGAATGCTACACGCCCACGGCCGATTGGCCAAGAGGTAATCGGGCGGATTTCCGGCCGTGAGCCTACCTGCCCGCGGGCAGGCGGTCGGGCTTTTTGCATACGCGTATGAAACCAACTATCGGACAAACCGCCCGGTGACTTCGCTATTTCGGCGAGGGGGCCCTGGCTCCGTTGGTATATAAGTCTATCCCGCCGGCGCGAATCCATTGGGCTTTACAGATGACCTTTCGGATTTCCTGTATCTCCGCGGCCGACAGCAGAGTCGCCGCCGCCGGGCTTGGTTTGGGTTTGCAGGCCCGGCAGGCCACCGAGCCGGTGCCCCCGCAGGCTTGGCAGGGCACGACCCCGCTGGCGCCGCACTCCTGGCAAAGGCCAAACACCTTTATGGTTCCGGATCTGTCGGGGCCGCGATTCAGCCCCGAGCCGCCGCACTTGGGGCACGGCGCGTAGCCCGAACCGTTGCAGCGAAAGGCCGTGCAGGGCGCCAGGTGCGTGTCGCCGCACTTGGGGCACGGGCGGGCCGCTTCGCCGGTCGCCGAGGCCCGCGATTCGGCGACGATCTCCTTCAACGACCGTGGCAGATCGGTCGTCAGCGAAAGGGCGCTGGAGTTGCCGGCCGCCCTTTCCAGCGCCCCGGCCGCGAGCTGGGGCCCGATGTCCAGGTACATCCGCAGCCCGCCAACCAAGGCATCGAGGGCGTCCGCGTCGCGCCGCAACAGTCGGGCTCGCAATTCGCCAAGCTCGTTGCGGGACGTAGCGTCGAGCGGATCGGCCAGGAGCTTTCGCGCTAGATGGGCCGCGCAGTCGTCGTCGTCCTTCGTCACGGGCTCATCCGGCGGCAGAACCACCGGCTGAAGCCGCGGAACGACCGGTCCGGCATCCGAGGCCGGCTGCGTCGAAGCCGGCTGCCCCGCGGCCGGCTGGGTCTGAGCGGTCGCAACCACTGCCGGCGCCGCCAGCACGGCCGTCAGCGCCGCGGCAATAACCGCGGCCAATTTGCCGGAATGTCGCAATGTGTTCTTCATTTCTCGCTCAGCGTTCCGTCGCTCGTTACAACATTGGTGCCATGCTTCCGTCTTCGGAAGCATGTGTCCTCAGGGCATGCTTCCGAAGACGGAAGCATGGCACCCAATTCATCGAATGACTCTTGATAGGACGCCGGTCAGGGCCCTTCGGTCGGGAGCTGTTCCAGCAGCACGAGGTTATGGAAAGCCAGCTCTCGCAGTTCGTCCAGCACGTTTGTCGTAGAGGCGACAATCTTGTCGTGGGCCTCCCGCAGAGCCCGCAGGGCTTCGTCGGTCTCCGGGCGCGGGTCGGTCTGGCGCACGATTACGCCCAGCACGCGACCTGCCGTATCCAGCCGAACCGCCGCGGCCTGCAGCGCGGTCTTGCAAGCGGCCAGGCGGGCCCTGGCGTTCAGCTCGATCGTATCGAGTTGGACTGAGAACCTGCCCTTCCCGTCGGCTGCGCGGGCAAGGCGAGTCAGTTCGTCGGCCATCGCCTCGGTGGCGGAGGCGAGTTCGTCGCCTGTCACCGGCGCGGGGATCTTCCCCGCCGCGGGGCGAACGTCGGGCGGCGCCGGGGGCTCGGCCAGGCTCGCCGGCTTGTACGTCCGCAGCATTTTTCGGGTTATGTCCGCGTAGTACACAAAAGCCGCCAGGAGCTTCTCCGTCTGCGGGTCGGGCTTCCACGCCACTTGCGGAATGGTCTTCGTGCCAAGGGCCCGGTCGATCTGCACCGGCCCCCATGCCGCCGACGCCGCCAGCGCCTTCCATCGCTCGGCCGTGGCCTTTCGCTGGGCCGCGTTGTGGATGATCGGCAGCACGTAGGCCGCATGGTCGGTGCTGCCGGCCGTGCCCGTGCCGTCCAGGAGCGTCATCACTATGCAATTGGCGACATAGTTCGTCTTGGCCGGAGCGATCATGTCGGCCAGCTTGCCGGGCAGGCGCGGGTCGTCGATCCTCGACAGCGACCGCAGAAGCCGGTTGATGGTCGTAAGGTCGGCCGAGCGGCTTTTCCTGACAAGCTCGTCGAGCCGCGCGAGCATCACGTCCGCGGCCGCGGCGCCGCCAAGCCGTTCGAGGCGGTCGATCGCCTGGAACCGCTCGCCGAGATTGCTGCTGCGAAGGTCCTTGCCGAGCCGGTCCGCCACGTCCGGGCCCAGGCCGCCGGACGAGGCGATAACCGTCGCCACGACCGCCTCGGACAGCGCCACGTCCCGCACCAGCCGCATGGCCTTGGCGAGGCCGCCGCGCTGCGAGAGCACGGCCTCCAACTCGCGGTCCAGCGCATCGGTGTGCAGGCTGAACCTCGCGACCTTCCCGCTGCACGCCAGCATCGTCACGGCCAGGTCGCCTAGCAGGGCCTCGTCGGTGGCCTTGCCGGACCATGCCTGGCGGACGGAGAACGCCAGCACGGCGTTCAGCGCCCCGGCCGGGATGGCCCGGTCGGGCTGCGTCGCCGGTTGGGTAGCCGCGACGGCGGGCGCGGTTGTAACGGCGCCGGGCCCGAATCG
>JAUWQU010000674.1 GCA_030610965.1 Phycisphaerae bacterium | reverse complement strand
GGAACAGCAGCGCCTTGCTCCGGCAGAAGCGGTGGACGGCCAGCGCGCGGACCATGACCTGCGGCGGCGCGGCCAGGCCGTCGAGAATGTATGTCTGTGCACCTTCGAGCAGCCGATACCAGCCCGCGTCGCACCAGCCGTCCGGCGCCATCTCGCGAGTGACCGGATTGTCGTAGACCACCGTGCCGACGTTGCAGTCCTTGGCGCTGCCCAGCCACCACGAGGTCTTGAATCGCGTGGTGGCCGTCGGCAGCAGACCGGCCGGAGACAGCAGCACCAGAGCCGCGCCCTTGGCCACGGCGTCGACCACGCGAGGCGACGGCTGACGCATCACGTAAACTGCCTTTGCCGGCAGGTCGCCGGCGGGGATCGGCTTGGCGCCCCATCGGACCAGTGCGCCGACCAGCATCGGATCGGCAAACAGCGGCACTTTCAACGCCGGTGGAGCGATCTTCGCCGGGTACACCCACGTGGTCCAGCCGTTGGTGAACTTCCGCCCGAAGGCGGTCAACTCGGCATCGAGAGTCACCTTCGCCGGCACGGGTACGCCCCACGGGGTCATCTCGGCGGGCATGACGGTCACGACATTGCCCTGACCCATGTCGAAACCCATCATGGCGCCCGTGTTGCCCTTCGAGACCGATTTGCTCGGTTTGCCGAAAGGTCCCATGCGCTGCGGCATCCCCAGGTAGCGATACTTCAGCCCGCCGCGACGGATCGGCTCGGGCGAGTAGTTCGACACGATCAGCTTCGGTGTGAGCTTGTCGCCCGCGCGGCAGGTCAGGGGGAAGCCGTCCTGGAGCAGTACGACGTCGGCGTTGAACCGCCGCACCTCGGCCGCGGCGATGCCCTTCTTCGGGCGGAAGTACGCGTCCACCAGGCCGTTCGAACCCGTCCAGTAGTCCTGGAACAGCCACCACTGGTAGCCCGAGAGGTGCGGGTTCTTTCGGATGTCCTCCATGTTGAGCTTGTGGCTGAGCAGGTAGAGGCGTTCGGAGTTTCTCGCCCACCGTTCGGCTTCGCCGAGCAGGCCGAGCTTCTTGAGCTTGTCTCGCACGGGCGTCAGCCAGAACGGCTCGAAGTTGTGGGTGAACCGCTCGATCTGGTCCAGCCGAGGGAACGTGCCGTAGTTGCCCGTCTCGTGCGAGATCACGGGTTTCTTGGGTTTGCCTGGGGCGCCGAACGTGTGCTTGGTCGGGCGGTCCAGCGGCAGCTGGTGGATCTGGAACATAACGAGGTAGAAGTCCAGCGTCGCCCGGTCGGCCCGTCCGTTGAGCCAGTTGGTCCCGCGCAGCCCGTTCGTGTCGATCACCGGTCGCGTCGGGTCCAGCCGCTTGGCGATGCGGTACAACTGCGGCGCGATCGGCACGGAGTCCCACATCTCGTTGCCCATGCACCAGTCCAGGATCGACGGGTGGTTCCGCAGCCTGCGAATCGCTGAGGACCACTCGGTCTTGTACAGTTCCAGCGCCGGGCCCTTGGCGCGGCGGTAGTAGTTCAGGTACGCGATCGGCAGCTCCGGCGAGACCAGCATGCCGACCTCGTCGGCCGCTTCGTAATACTCGACCGGCAGGAAATGGCTGTGATGCCGCACGTAGTTGAAGCCGTACTCCCGGGCAAGCTTCAGCCGTTTGACGTACGTTGCCTTGTCCGTCGGCGGGGCGAGGGTTTCGGGATAGACTGAGTCGTCACCGTATCCGTGGAGGAAGACCTTTCGGTCGTTGATGAGCATGTGCGGGCCCTTGATGCTGATCTCCCGCAGGCCGAAGCGCGTCTCGACGGTGTCGAGTGTCCGGGGGCCCTTCATCAGCGACAGGCGCGCGGTGTAGAGGTTCGGGGCATTCGGCGACCAGAGCTTGGCCCGGGGAGCCCTGACGGCGATCTCGACAGTTCGGCCGGGCTTCAGGGGGCCTGTCAAGAGCACCGTCTCGGTCGCGATGGCCTTGCCGCCGGCGTCGAGGACCTCCAGCTTCACGCCTGCGGCGGCAATCGCCTTGCCGGCCAGTACTGCCGAGACGTGCAGGCGAGACGGGTTGATCCGCGGCTGGACGAACAGGTCCGTCAGCCAGGTCTCGTCTCGCGCCTCGAGAGCGACGTGTCCCCAGATGCCGCCCCACTGGACGAACATGGCGTCGATAACGTCCACGCACCCGGTCAAGCAGTCGACGTCCCACCGCTGCTTCGAGTCCACGCAGATGGCCAGCGTCGCCGTCTTGCCCGGCTCGACGTGCGGCGTGATGTCGTACTCGAAGTCCGACAGGTACCCGATGTGCTCGCCGAGCGGCTTGCCGTTGACCCACGTGCGGGCGTACCTGTGCACGCCGCCGATCGTCAGGAAGATTCGCCGGCCCCGCCACGCCTTGGGAATATCGACCTGCCGCCGGTACCACCCCTTACCCACGAAGCTGTGTCGCACCTTCTGCGTGGGCTTGCCGAAGCCCTGTGCGCCCCACGCACCTGGCACGCGGATCTGGCCTTTGAAGGCCGCCGCCGCATCGAACCATCGCGCGGCCTGCCCTTTGTTCTCCGGGTCCATTCGGAACCGCCACGGGCCATCCAGCGATACCGTCGCCCTGCGACCGGACCCGGCGTCTGCCCGCACTGCCGAAGCGCACAGGACACTCATCGCCACCCACACCCCCACGCCGCCGCACTGCCAGGACGTCCTGCTCATCTCGCACCTCTCGCTCGGATCTGCCTGGTAGACATCACCGGGAAACGCTGCGTCAGTATTGGTTTGACTGATGTCCCAATCGCCGTACTTGTTCCCGCTGACCTTCTGCAAGCCTATCGGATCAACGTACGTCGTAGGGGCACTCTGAATCGGGATTTCCTGGATAGCTTCTCGTCGACGACCGTCGCCGACCTTCCTAATGATCTTATCACCGATCGTGGGATCGACAATCGCTTTTCGTGGCCGGTCCAAGGGGCAGTCGGGCGTTTCGGGGTCATGATGTCGCCCAGTATGCCCTGTCTGGCGGCGGGCGCTGGCGATCCGCGCAGACCCTCGTCGTTGCCTTCCCGTGCCCCAGACGCCTTGACCGCTCTCGCCGTCATCTGGGCACCATTTCCGGGAACCGCAGCCGCCGGATCCGCTCCAGGATCGCCCGGAACAACCGCTTCGG
>JAUWQU010000494.1 GCA_030610965.1 Phycisphaerae bacterium | reverse complement strand
TGATCCGCAAGATTGCCGGCCTGGAGGCTTCCGAGGCATACTTGGCCCACTCGGAGAAGTCGCTCGCCCGGGTTTACAGTAACCGGGATTTCGATAAGCTTGCCGAGGCCTTGACGACCATGCGAACCCAGCTCTCCGTGGTCTTCGATGAGCAGCCCGCCCAACCAGAGGTGCAGGCCTGAGCATTCACCTGCCGACTGCGGACCCCTCAGGTCTACCTCGTTTCCCGGGATTCATCTTGTGGGGACGTCCCCACTCCGAGCGGTGGGCGCTCAGCATAATGCTCACCCCGCCGTGGCTCAAGTACCCATCGACAACCCGTTCCTGGTCTACCTGGTTTGCCGAGCCTTCTTGATCCACGTCTGCAGGTCATCTACCGCATACCGAACGGCCTTGCCGATCCTCACGACGGGAATGGGCCCTCTGGGTGCCGTCTGGGTCCACAGCGTCCTCTGGCCCACGGAAAGGAGTCGCGCCGCCTCCCGCACGCCGACCAAGATGCCCCCGTCAGGCGGCGTCTCCCGCGTGCTTCCGAGCGCCGGCACAGCGTTCGGTGCGGGTGGTGCAAGCGGTGTTGGTAACTTCACCTCGACCCGCGGTGCGGGTGGAGTCGGCATTCGGGATCTCCTGCCTACCTCTACGGCGATCAGGAACTCCACAATGGCCTCGGCGAGTTTCTTTGCAGCACCTGCCTCCTGGTTTGTCAGGCTGTCCATCTTGGCTTGTCCTTTCCTGTTCCTTGGAGTTGGCCCCCATCTTTTTCGGAACGTTCCTAGAACCCGAGAAGACGGGATGGTCGATATGCCGGCGAAGCGACTTGCCGCTCTTGGCGACGGCTGCTTGTCGCGGGTTCCCATCACTGGGGACAACCAGGGCTGATGATACAGCGGTGACCGACGCCAAGCTCGCCCTGGCGATCGCTAGTTGACTGCCACGACGGGTACGCGGCGCGTCGGGAGCAGACCTCTGGCTCTACCTGGTTTCCCGGGTCTGTTCTACCCACGTCCGCAGGTCCGCAGCCGAACACCGTACGGCTCGGCCAACCCGCACGACGTGAATGGGTCCTCGTGGGACCGTCAGGGACCACAACGTCCTTCCTGAAGGGCATGGGAGAGTCTTGGCACATCTATTTCGTGACCCGCGACCTGCGGTCGGCGTGGCTGCGTATGCCCGAGCGGCTTTGAGCTCGAGGATGGGCATGCGTTTGGTAGGGCGGCAATATGGTCGACGCCGCGGCTCGATCTTCGCCAAGCGAGCGTCCTTGATGCGGATCTCCTCGCGAAGCAGTTCGGTCTCTCAGTTGAGTCAGTCGTTCTCGGCTGCAAGGCGTACCTGAGCGTTGATGCTGTAGGCGGCCCAGCCCCTGGCGTAGGTGATGGCGTAGTGAGCCAGGGAAATGACGTAGTTGACGGCGGATCGGACGGAGTCAGGCCAGCCGGTGGGCAGAGGAATGTCCGGAAGAGTTCGATCGCACACGTGCGGGCCTCCAGGATCTTGCTATCCTCACAGAGCCAAGAGTTAACTTGGCGGCATGGTGCAGTCAATATCCCCCCGTTTGTTCGGATGTTGCGCGGGCATCAAACTCGCTGGTCCGCTTCACCTCGGCGGGCTCATACCGCAGGTGCCCGCCCCAGGTCGGCGAGGATGCGGCGCCACTCATCCAGCGTGATAACGCACTCTCGGCCGTGGGAGCCCTTTGGCTTGCCCAGGATGCCGACCTGAACCATCTGGTCGATGAGCGAGCCGGCGCTGGCGGCGTTGAGTTGCAGGCGGCGTTGGAGCAGCGAGGACGTGCCGCGACGGGCCTCCAAGAGGATCCCGACGGCCTCCTCAAACAGGTCGTCCAGGCGATTCGACGGGACGCCATCGCCGGTATCCTCGCCGGCCAGCTCGGGGCTGAAGTGCGGCGGGCCCCAGCGGGTCAGCTCGGCCACCACGTCGGAGATCTCCGTGTCGCTGACGAACGCGCCCTGGCCTCGCGTCAGCTTGGTCGAGCCGGGCCGAAGCAGCAGCATGTCGCCTTTGCCCAGGAGGATCTCGGCCCCGTTCTGGTCGAGGACGATGCGGCTTTCCAGGCGCGATGCGACTTGGAAGCTCAGGCGGCAGGCGATATTCGACTTGATCAGCCCGGTCACCACGTCCACGCTTGGCCGTTGCGTGGCGAGGATCAGGTGGATACCCACCGCACGGGCTTTCTGGGCGATCCGCACGATGTGGGACTGGACTTCCTTGCCGGCGGTCATCACCAGATCGGCCAACTCATCCACGATCACCACGCAGTAGGGCAGGCAAAGTGGCGGGCAGGCGCCCTTAGGGGCGGCGGGAAGGCGTAGGCGCTTGCGGAGTTCGGCTTGGTCCAAGCAGTTGAAATCGGCGATGTGGCGGACCTTGGCCCGCTTGAGCAGGCGGTAGCGGTCGTCCATCAGGGCGGCCGCCCAAGCGAGTGCATCGGCGGCGCGGGCCATATCGCTTACGACGGGGCACAACAGGTGGGGGATGTCCTCGAAGGCGGTCATCTCCACCATCTTGGGATCGATCAGGACCAGGCGGACCTGCGAGGCCCGGCGGGTCAGCGTCAGGCCCATGATGATTGCGTTCATGCAGATGCTCTTGCCCGAGCCGGTCGTGCCCGCGATGAGCATGTGGGGCATCTCGGCCAGATCGGCCACGATGGGCTGGCCCACGGTGTCCTTGCCCAGATAGAGGGGCAGGGCCATTTCGTCGGTCGCGTCGGGGGATAACTCCATCAGTTCACGCAGATAGACCGCTTGGCGGTCAACTCGGGGCACCTCCAGGCCGATGGGGTCGCGCCGTGGCAGCGGCGAGACGACGCGGACGCCAGTCACGCCCAGCGAGCGGGCAAGGTCGTCGGCGAGCTTGGAAACGTCAGTTACCTTGACGCCCGGCTCGAGGGCCAGCTCGAACATCGTCAGCGATGGCCCGTCTTCGTGCCCAACGACCTGGGCGGAAATGCGGAACCCGCGGAGGGCCTGCTCCAGGGCCTGGCGCTGGAGGGTGGCTGGGTCTTCGACGCCCTGAGGCGCGGAGCCTTCCGCCCCGCCTTCAGCGGGCGGTTCGGGAGCGGACGGCGGCTCGGGCTTGGCCAACAGGTTCAGCGATGGCGGGTCGTGAGCCCACTCCGGCGGCAGGGGCGGCTCGCCGGGCAGCAGCGATGGGGAGATCCGTTCGCCTCCGTCTTGCGATTCACGAGGGGGCAAGCGAGTTTCGAGTTCCAGGCGGATTACTTCCAGCAGGCCGGTTCGGTCGTCATCTCGTGCGTCGGCACCGTCGGTGGGAGGCTCGCCGGCAGCCTCCACGGCCGTGGCGACCTGAGGGGCCGGCGCTGCGCTGTCGTCGTTCGCGGGAGGCGCGGCCGCCTGGCGCTGCGCATCGGCCTGCTGCCGGGCCGCCTGGCGCTCGGCGACAGCCTGTCTCCAGGCGTGCAAGTGGGCGATGCACCATGCGGGCACAGTAATCAGCAGCTTGCCGGCCGTAAGGAGTGATGCGATGGAGAGGGCGACGAGGACGATCGTCCATGCGCCCGACAAGGCGAAGCGGTCCTGGAGGAACTGCCCGGCCCGCGAGCCCAGCACGCCTGCGGGGCTCAACTGCGTCGCGTCGGTGCTGGCCGGGTGAAGCAGATAGAGGGCGGAACTGACTGCCGCCACCATCAGCATGCCACCCAGCACGCGGAGGGAAGCGGTGGCGATACGTCCCCGCAAGGCCAGCAGCAGAGCCGCCACGGTAACCAGTAGCGCGGCGGCGTAGATTCCTCCGCCGACGTAGTGCAGCAAGGTGTGGGCCACGTGGGCCCCCACGATACCGGCGGCATTGCGGACCGCCCGCTCGGCGGGAGCCGAGGAAGGCTGTGAGGCCGGCGCCGAGGCGGCGGGGAGGGTCGTGGAGGCTGCCAGAGCCGCCGGCTGCGAATGCGCTGCCGGCGCCGCGGCCGCCTGCGACGGCACGTCGTCAGGACAGTAGGTCAGCAGGCTCATCCATGCCAGGGCCACCAGCCCGGCCATTGACAGCACCAGGCTGCAGCGCCAATACCATCGAAGCGGGGCGTCGCTTTTGGCGCGCGGCGCCGCGGCGCGGCGTTTGGGGGATGCGGTCTTCTTTTGGGTCTTCTTGGCCATGTC
>JAUWQU010000488.1 GCA_030610965.1 Phycisphaerae bacterium | reverse complement strand
CGGTATCGAAGATCACGCCCGAGATGATCAAGGAAAACTTCCTGCCGCAGATCCTCAAGCCGCTCAAGGACCCCAAAGCGCCGATGTGGGAGAAGCGCCACGCCCTGATGGCGATGAGCTGCTGCGACGCCGCGACGATCACGGCCAACCTCGACGCGATCAAGCCGTACCTTGGCGACAAGGAATGGTGGCTGCGCGTCGCGGCGTTCAAGGTGATGGAGCCCTTGATCCCGGAGACCGAGGCATTCCGGTCGATGCTGCCGGCGATGCTGGCCAGCTACGACGCCGACACGAACCTGCCCAGCCGCCGCTGGGGTGCGACAAGCGTGTTCAGAAAGGCCATCGCGGCGAATCCGGGAATTAAGGACGAACTGGTCGCCGGCATGGCCAAATCCGTCAACCGCATCGAACTCCGCGAGGGCTTCAAACGGCCGATCGACGAGAACAACATCTTCGAGACGCTCCGATACATCAACATGAAGAAGAACCCCGAGCATGCGATCGCGCTACTGCCGGCCATCGAGCGGATCTATCCCGAACTGGAAGCCTTGCCGGCGTGTTGGACGATCATCGGCGCCCGCTGGGGCAACATCGGCCTGGCCAAGGCCTCCGAGGTGCTCGGCAAGGACGGCAAGCCGTTCATCGCGACGATGAAGCGCATCGCACCCAACCTCGCCAGCCGCTCCAAGACCGCCAAGCAAGGCGCGACGCTCCTGAAAGCCGAAGACGCCCTCAAAGCGGCCATCAAGGCCTACGAAGCGAAGTACGGGGTCGTGAAGATCGACTAGATCCACGGAACCTCGGATTCTTACACGAATGCCAGAGGCCGTCGCGTAATGCGGCGGCCTCCGGCATTTACGGCGATATCGCCATCACGCTTACCTCGCCCGGCGCCGGCGGCGGGTAAACGTACGTATCTCGCGCCAGCCGCCGCCGCCCACACCGTATGGCGCATACCGCCTGAACGACTTCGGGGAAATGATGTTCAAGGCAATTGCCACGCCGGCCCGCCGGGCGTATACTGCTGATCCCATCCGACATATGATAAATCAAGACGCGAGCACATCCGGCGACCCGTCGGCTGCGATCCGACGGATACGCATTTTGGCATTTGTGGCCTTTGTCGGCATTGCACATCAAGGAGCACGTCAATGAGCCTCCAGGACGGCTTGGCCGCGCTTAACCTCGACATGCCCCTGCGCGTGCCGCGGACCGAATACTCCGCAGAAGGCCATTGGGAACTCGTCGCCGCCGTCACCGGGATGAAGGTCAACCCCCGCAGCTCCGACGAGACCAAGCTCGCCGCCCGACAGGCGATGATCAAGGCGTGGAACTACGACCTTATCTGGTCGACCCTGATCGGCGGATCGGAGTTCAAGGATATCAGAACGCGAATGGGCCACTGCGTATACGCCGCCGACGGGAGCGATTTCAACACCGTCCGCTCAAGCCCGTTCGCCGAGCCGGAGGATGTCCTGGCCTTCGACCCGTGGGAGGCGTTCGGCACCATAAACCACGGCGATACCGTCAAACGCTTCGAACGCCACTACGAGGAGAGTTGCCGCACATTCCCCGACGCCGTTAACATGACCGGCGTGTACATCACGTGCGTCTCCGGGCTCATCGACCTGTTTGGCTGGGAAATGCTCCTGCTGGCCGCAGGGACGGACGCCAAGGCATTCGGCGACGTCACCAACCGCTATTCGAGCTGGATCCTGCAATACTACCACGCCCTTGCCGACGCGGACGTGCCCGTGGTAATGTGCCACGACGACATTGTCTGGACGGCCGGGGCGTTCATGCCCCCCGAGTGGTACCGAAAGTACGTCTTCCCCAACTACAAACGCTTCTTCCGCCCGCTGATCGATAGCGGCAAGAAGATCCTCTACACTTCCGATGGCGACTACACGGCCTTCATAGACGACATCGCCGCGTGCGGCGTAACGGGCTTCGTGCTCGAGCCGATGACGGACATGGCCTACATAGCCAAAGCCTACGGCCAGACGCACGCCTTCGTCGGCAACGCCGACACGCGAATCCTCCTGAGCGGCACCAAACGCCAGATCCGCCGGGAAGTCGAACGATGCATGGCCATCGGCAAAGACTGCCCCGGCTTCTTCCTGGCCGTCGGCAACCACATCCCGCCCAACACCCCGGTCGAGAACGCCATCTACTACAACCAGTGCTACGAGGAACTGGCCGAGAGGTAGTGGCGTGGGCATCTTGCCCATGAATAGTACGGGCGTCTCGCCCCCCGGCCGTCCCGGCCAGGGTCTTGGATGATCGCGCACCCGCGCGCCACATGAGGCGGCAAAGCCCGCCAAGAGGCGCGAGCATATGTACCGCGGCCAACCAACCCCGCGGGCGAAGCCGACAGGTCCCCCCTTTCCCTCACCGCCCGTGGCCGGACAGCCCCCCCCGTCGAGCAGAAGTACTTGCCGATCTCGCGGTTCATTGTAGAATTGCCAGAAAGGCTGGCGGTGGTCGTCGGCCGAAGGCCATCCAGAAAATTCCAGTATAGTCTTCTCTTACCGGCCAAGCCGCAGCGACGCCGGAAACTGAAAGTGCGACCTATGGCGATGACGCCGCGTGAACGATGGCTGGCGCTGCTTGCCAGCGAGAAACCCGACCGCGTACCGACCGACTACTGGGCAACCGTGGAGGTAACCAGGAGGCTGCTGGCGGACCTCGGCTGCGCCAACTCCGACGCCCTCTACGAGAAGCTCCACATCGACGGCTTGGACACCATCGGGGCGCCGCGGACAGTGCGTCATTTCCCCGGCGACGACCAGGCGGACATCTGGGGCTTGCGGAGTCGGCTGGTCGATTACGGCCTGGGAGCCTACAGCGAGGTCGCCAGCCACCCGCTGGCCGACATGACCCGTGTGGAGCAGGTCGAGGAGTACCCTTGGCCAAGCCCGGACGACCACGACTGGGACGCCTTCCGCAAACGGGCCGCCAATGTCACCGGCCGACGGGCGGTGCGCTGCGGTGGATACGAGCCGTTCCTGCTGTACTGCAGCCTGCGCGGGATGGAGCAGGGGATGATGGATCTGCTGGTCGAGACCGAGCTGGCCGAGGCGATCCTCGAACGAATCTTCGACTACCACTACCGCGTCAACCAGCGGATGTTCGAGATCGCCGATGGCAAGATCGACCTGACCTACGTGGCCGAGGACCTCGGCAGCCAGAACGGACTGCTGATGGGGCTCGAGCAGATCCGCCGGTTCATCCTGCCCAACCAGAAGCGTATGGCCGACCTTGCCCGCAGCCACGGTATACACATTTTTTATCACACCGATGGCGCCGCACGCGAGGTGATCCCGGACCTGATCAAGCTGACTGGCATCGAAATCCTCAACCCGATCCAGTGGCGTTGCCCGGGCATGGAGCGCGAGGGCCTGGTCCGCGACTTCGGCGACAAGGTGATCTTCCACGGCGCCGTCGACAACCAGCAGACGCTGGCCTTCGGCACAGCCGAGGACGTTCGCAACGAGGTCCTGGACAACCTGCGGATCTTCGCCACGGCCAGATGGATCTGCGCCCCGTGCCACAACCTCCAGGCCGTCTCGCCGACCGAGAACATCGTGACGATGTACGAGACGATCTACGAGAATGGGAGGCTTTGACACAAAGGTCGATGGCAATGACTGATATAGCCCGGCGAGCATCAAGCGGCCATTTGGGCTGTTGACCCCACTTCCGGAGAACATGCCGCCCCGGAACTCGGCGCCATGCTTTCCATCTCAGGAAGCATGTCCGGGCCGTGTCCTCGGTTGTAGCCCAAGCCTTTTCCCTTGAAGCCCCCGCGCCACGTCGTTATCGTTATCGGCATGGGGCCGGAACTGCCGCATCACAAATGCCGCAAGGGATCAAGGCGTCTTTGGGACGCCCACTGCCTGCACATGAACCCGGTTCGGCGGGTTCCGCAAAAACTCGTGGCCCGCCCCAAAGATTGGCCACGGCAACGAAACAGCCAGGACATGCTTCCGCGGACGGAGGCATGGCGCCGCGAGCAATGGGGCTTGAGAAACATGCCGCCGGCCAAGCTTGGATGGAGGTCCGGCGCCTGGCGGTCCGGCGCCTTGTCAGCGCCCACCCTCAACCGATACACTGTCCCGGCCATCAGCATCAGACGCCAAAACAATGAAGAACTCACAAGAACTCAAACAGGATATTGTCTTCGACGTCACGCTACGCGGGCACAAGCT
>JAUWQU010000587.1 GCA_030610965.1 Phycisphaerae bacterium | reverse complement strand
GAAGAGGAAGGAATAGGTAGTAGGTAGTAGGTAATAGGTAGTAGGGGAAGAAGCAGAAGCAGAAGAAAAGCGAAGAAGCAGAAGAAGGGCGAAGAAGCAGAAGAAAAGCGAAGAAGAGAAGAAGAGAAAAAGAGAAGATGTTGTGCTTCGTCCGAGGTTCCGAAGCCCAGGGATAGCAATCCCTGGGAGTCCCCCGGAAACGATTCTCGGAATCGGAGGCAGTGGGTACAGCATCACCGAAAGACGCAACGCACAACGCACAACGTGCAACGCGCAACGCGCAACGCGCAACAGGCAGCAGGTAACAGGCGACACATAACAGGTACATCCCTGGAAGGTCGAAGACCAGATGGCTGAAGAATCCGGGACACCCCAACCGACAGCACCCGCCGGCGAGCAGAGCCAGGTCAAGGCGCCTGTCCTCCACGTCGCGCCGAGCCCGCATGCGTTCGACTCGGCCCAGACGACGCAGAAAATGATGGTGGACGTACTGATCGCCTTGGCGCCGGTTGTCGGCGCGAGCGTCTACGTGTTCAAGCTCTACGCCGTCCAGCAGATACTCATCTGCATGGTCTCGGCCGTGCTGGCCGAGGGGCTGCTGACCTGGATGCGGGGAAAGAAACCATCCCTTCGCGACTGCTCGGCCGCGGTCACGGGGCTGATCCTGGCGTTGTCGCTGCCGGGCACGGCGCCGTGGTACGTCGGCTTCATAGGGGCATTCGTGGCCATCGGAATCGGCAAAGTGATATTCGGCGGGCTTGGCCAGAACATCTTCAACCCGGCCATGGTGGGGCGAGCGTTTGTAATGCTGGCGTTCGCCGGAGTCGTCGGCGCGAGCGGGTACATCCTGAAGAGCGAGGCCCCTGCCAAGGCGACCACGCAGACCTCGCAGACAAGTCAGGCGGCGCAGACCTCGCCCGGCGCCGCCGGCGGTACGGAAGATGGCGTCCGGTCCTCGCTGATTGCCGACTTGCTCGAGAGCGACGCGATAACCAAGGCCACTCCCATGACCTTGGGCAAGGCCCTGGACAACAAGCTCGCCGCCGGCGAGAAGCTCCTGCCCGCCGAAAAGACGCTGCCCTCGGTGGGGGCGATGTTCCTGGGAAACGTAAACGGCTCGCTCGGCGAGACGAGCGCTTTGGCCTGCCTGCTGGGCGGGCTGTACCTGTTGCTGCGGCGGACGGCATCGTGGCAGATCCCCGCCGGCGTGTTGATCGCCGCCACGGCCATCGGCTTGCCCGTACAACTCTGGGGCCATTCGCAGATGACGCTGGCCTACCACTTGCTCGGCGGGGCGATGCTGTTCGGGGCGTTCTTCATAGCAACGGACCTGGTCACCAGTCCGATCACGCCCAAGGGCAAGTTCATCTTTGGCCTGGGCGTCGGGGCGCTTGTGATGTTGTTCCGGTTGC
Source organism: Phycisphaerae bacterium (assembly GCA_030610965.1). Lineage (GTDB taxonomy): Bacteria > Planctomycetota > Phycisphaerae > SM23-33 > SM23-33 > JAUWQU01. Next base: position 2,129 of record JAUWQU010000587.1, on the reverse strand, counting down.
TCAGTAACTATCCCGAAGGCATGATGTTCGCGGTGCTGATCATGAACGCCATGGCGCCGCTGATAAACCAGTGGACAATTCCGATGCCCCTGGGCGGACCCGTACCGGCCCCGGCGGCAAAAAAGTAGGTCAAAGATAGAACCATGAAGATCAAATACATCTCTCAGGCCTGGCTGGTGCTGGTGCTGGCTCTGTCGTTCGGCGGGGCGTTGGCGGGTGTGGACGTCTGGCTCCAGCCCCGCATTGCAGCCAACAAGCTCGCCGCCACCATCGATGAGATTCCCACGCTCGTTCCGTTGGCGGACAAAGCCGTCAGCGAGCGATACCTGCCGGTGGAAGTGACGGTTGGCGAGGGCAAGCTCAAGACAACCTACGAGGCCTTCTGGGCCCTGGACAAAGATTCCAAGCCCCGCGGCTGGGTCATCAAGGCCTCGGGCGCCGGCTTCGCTGACAAGATCGAGTTGCTCATCGGCGTGGACCCCAAGTGCGAAGTCATCACCGGGCTGAGCATTCTCAACCAGAAGGAGACGCCCGGCGTGGGCAACAAGATCGAGGATCTCGGCGACCAGAAGAAGCCGGGCTTCCTCTGGCAGTTCTACAACTACGGCCATCATGCCGATCAGCCGCTAACCGTCACGACCGCCTCGCCGAAGATGAATGAGTACAACAAGATCAAGGCCGTCACCGGCGCGACGATCTCCAGCCGGAGCGTATGCAACATCATCAACGAAGCGCTCAGCAAGCAACTGCGAACCGCCCTGACCAAGGCCCTTGCCGACGGCCCGACGTCCCGGCCCGCGAAGAAGGAATAGCTGACAATGGCACTAGACGGACCCACACCACTGGAGCGTTTCATCAACGGCATCCTGCCGGAGAACCCGATCTACCGGCAGGTGCTGGGCATGTGCCCGACGCTGGCGGTCACCAACGGTATGAAAGAGGCCATGACCATGGCCGCGGCGGTGGCGTTCGTTCTGACGTGCGCCAACATCGTCACCAGCCTCATCCGCGGGCTGCTCAAGCCGCACCTGCGGATCCTGGTTTTCACGCTGACCATCGCCACGTTCGTCACCATCGCCGACCGCTTCCTGGCGGCCTTCATGTTCGATATGAGCAGGGCGTTGGGGCCGTACATCCCCCTGATCATCGTCAACTGCGTGATCATCTGCCGCTGCGAGGTCTGCGCGTCCAAGCAAAGCGTAGCCACTGCCGCAAGCGACGCCATAGGCCAGTCCATCGGCTTCGCGCTGGGCCTTGCCAGCATCGCGGCCTTGCGAGAAATCATCGGCAATGGCAGTCTGTTCGGGGTCACCATCCTTCCCGAGGCGTACTGGCCTCGATGGGGCATCATGCTCCTGCCGCCCGGAGCGTTTCTGACGCTCGGGCTGCTGATGGGGGGCTTCAACCTCCTGTCCGCACGGTCGGAGAAACGAAAGAAAGCCGCCGCCAACCAGGCATAGGACGATACTGCAAATGGAAATCTTCGGCGACATCATTCTGATCGCGATCACCTCGGCGATCATCAACAACTTCGTCCTGCACTACTTCGTCGGCATATGCCCGTTCATCGGCGTCAGCCGGCGGGTGGACATGGCCTTCGGCATGGGCATGGCGGTGACGTTCGTCATGTCCATCGCGGCGCTTCTGAGCTGGACGGTCACGTACTTCATCCTCCAGCCCGGCGCGCCGCTGACGAGTTGGCTGCTCGGGACGACCATCGACCTGACGATCCTCAGCTACATCGTCTACATCTTCGTTATCGCCTCGTCGGTGCAACTGGTCGAGATGTACGTGCGGAAGTTCCACCCGCCGCTGTACAAATCGTTCGGTGTGTTCCTGCCGCTTATCACCACCAACTGCGCGATCCTCTTCGCCTGCCTCGAAATCCTCAAGTACGTCACCGACCCCAAGGCGTCGTGGGGCGTCCACCAGGCCCTGACCATGGCGGTGTTCGGCGGGGTGGGCTTCACGATCGCAATCGTTATCATGGCCGGCATCCGAGAGGAACTCGACCACTGCGACGTACCGAAGTGCCTGCGAGGGGCCGGCATTACGCTCATCATCGCGGGCATACTGGCGATGGCGTTCATGGGCTTCTCCGGAGTAGACACCAACCTGCGAAGCACAAT
>JAUWQU010000388.1 GCA_030610965.1 Phycisphaerae bacterium | reverse complement strand
CTTGTGTGGAAGTCGTAGAACCCGCGCCAGCCGCCCCTGACGTAGGACGGGTTGTAGGGCCGCCACGGGCACGGGCCCAGCCAGATGTCCCACGCCACCTCGTCGGCCGGCGGGAGGGGCTTGGCCGGCTGCCAGTCAGTCCGCATCTTGGCGGCGTCCCACGGGGCGATGTGCGCGTAGGCGGTATGCACCTTGCCCAGCCGGCCCGAGCGGGCCATCTCAATGGCGAATACGTGGTTGGCCTCGCTGAGCCGCTGCGTGCCGGTCTGGTAGACCCGCCCGTACCGCTGGGCCGTCGCGACCACGGCCTGGCCCTCGGCGATCGTCATGCACGAGGGCTTCTCCGTGTATACGTCCTTGCCCGCGCGCATCGCCAGGATGCTCGCCAGCGCGTGCCACCGGTCGCCCGTGGCGATCAGAACCGCGTCCACGTCGGTACGCTCGGCCAGGAACTCGCGAATGTCCGTGTACATCGCGCAGTCCTTCGTGCCGTAACGGGCGTCAACCCGAGCCTTGACGGCCAGACGCTGCTTCTTCTGAATGTCGCAGATGGCCACCACCTGCACGTCCTTCTGGCCGATGATCCATCCCAGGTCGCCGGAGCCCCGGCTCTGGATGCCAATGCCCGCCACGACAATCTTCTCGCTGGGCGGTACGGCGCCGTTTCGGCCGAAGACCGTCGACGGCACGATCATCGGCGCCGCCACGGCCGCGGCGCTAAGCTGGGCCGCTGTCTTGAGGAATCCTCGTCGCGTCACTCTTGGTTTTCTCATGGCTACTTGCTCCTGAACGAGTTGCGATATCCGTCCCGCCGAAATGAATACTCGCGCGGGCTGCCGAAGTACAGGCCAATCCGCCGGGCTTCCCGCGAATCGTCTTTCTACTTTCTACCTTCAACACGCCCGGCGCGGTTGGTGTTCCGAGTTATTCCGCTTCTGCCTCAAACCGGACTCGCCGGCCGTCACCCGTAGAGGAGAGTCGTCCTGAGAAGTCTTTGCGAAATCAGTGTCTTGTCACTCGATCCAAGATCAATGGCACAGGGGGGCATGATGGAGGAATAGTCTCCGGGATTGTGCTGGCGAGGCGTGGAAGGCAGGTTACAATTGCCGAGGATCGTGGATCGGTAGCGACCGCCAGGCATGTCAGACAATCGCCACCCACGAAGGCACTGTCCCAAACAGAAGAGACGCCAAAATGACTTCTCGCCAACGCTTCCAGACGGCTCTGGGGCACAGGCAGCCGGACCGTCCCCCTATGGACTTCGGCGCCACCCACGTCACGGGCATGAATGTCAGCACCGTTCACCGGCTGCGGCAAGCTCTGCTGGGGGAGAAGGATTATCTCGTCAAGGTAATCGAGCCATACCAGATGCTCGGTGAAATCGACGCAAAACTGGCCGAGGCCCTTGGGGTTGACGTCGTCGGCGTCATGGGGCCGCGGACGATGTTCGGCTTTGAGAACGCGGATTTCAAACCGTTGCGGCTGTTTGACGGTACGGATGTGCTGGTTCCCGGCCAGTTCAACGTCACCACTGACGACAAGGGCGACTGGTACATACATCCCGAGGGCGACACGTCGATCCCTCCCAGCGGCCACATGCCCAAGGACGGGTTCTACTTCGACGCGATCTGCCGGCAGGAGCCAATCGACGAAGACAATCTTGACGTTCAGGACAACTTGGAAGAGTTCGGCCCACTGTCCCGGGAAGTCGTGGATTTCATGGCCGCTTCGGCTCGGGCGGCGGCCGCCGCCGGCAAAGGGGCCATCCTCAGCGCCCCGGGCGCGGCTTTCGGCGACATCGCCCTGGTGCCGGCGATGTGGATGAGGCGCACCAAGGGCATCCGCGACGTGGCGGAGTGGTACATGGCCACCGCGGCCAATCGCGATTACGTCTATGCGATCTTCGAAAAGCAGTGCGAGATCGCCCTGGAGAATCTCGCCGTCCTTGCCGAGGCCCTGGGCGACGACGTTCAGACCGTATTCACCACGGGCACCGACTTCGGCACGCAGAACGGCCTGTTCATATCCCCGAATGCCTACCGCGACCTGTACCAGCCGTTCCACAAGCAGATCAATGCCTTCGTTCACAACCACACCAACTGGAAGGTGTTCATCCACAGTTGCGGCGCGGTGTCCGAGCTCATCCCGGACTTCATCGACTCGGGCTTTGATATCCTCAACCCCGTGCAGTGCTCGGCGTACGGGATGGGCGCCGCGAAGCTCAAGGACGACTACGGCGACCGGGTCACGTTCTGGGGCGGCGTCGTCGATACGCAGAAGACCCTCCCGTTCGGCACGCCGCGGGAGGTCTACGACGAGGTCCGCCGACGCATCGACATCCTGGGCAAAAACGGGGGATTCGTGTTCAACGCGATTCACAACATTCAGGCCGGGATTCCGATAGAAAACGTACTGGCCATATTCGAGGCCTACCGCGACAACTCCAACTGATTCGAGGGCGCGTCATGGGCACATTGACTGACACGATGCCGGCGATGGGCAAGGGCAGCATGAAGTTCACGGTGCTGGTCTGCCTGGTCGCCTCGCTGGGCGGACTGCTGTTCGGCTACGACACGGCGGTCATAAGCGGCGCGATCGGGTTCATGGAAACCCAGTTCCAGTTCACTCCGGCCCAGACGGGCTGGGCCGCGGGCAGTGCCCTGGTCGGCTGCGTGTTCGGGGCGGTGATGGCGGGGGTCCTGAGCGACCGCATCGGGCGCAAGAAGGTCCTTATCATTTCGGCCTTGCTGTTCCTCGTCTCCGCAATCGGCTCGGCCATTCCGAAAGAGCTCACCGAGTTCCTGATGACCGGGTATCCCATCACGGGCGAGCACTACCGATTATGGCTGCCTGAGTCGAGCGTATACCCCCTTTTCGTCGATTACCGCATCCTTGGCGGCCTGGGCGTCGGGGCCGCGTCAATGACCAGTCCGATGTACATTGCCGAGATAAGCCCCGCCCGCATTCGTGGCCGGCTGGTGTCCCTCAACCAGTTCGCCATCATATTCGGCATGGTGTTGGTTTATTTCGTTAACTACTTTATTGCCGGATCAGCCAGCGAGTCATGGAACCAAACGACCGGCTGGCGGTGGATGTTCGCCTCGGAGGCGTTGCCCGCCAGCCTGCTGCTGCTGATGATGTTCGTCGTCCCGGAGACCCCGAGGTTTCTGGCAACCAAGGGCAAGAGGGATAAGGCCCTGGCGGTGCTGACGCGGGTGAACGGGCAGGCCGAGGCGCAGAAAGAACTCAAGGAGATAGAATACGCGATCGCCCAGAAGGCCGGCGGCATCCGCATGCTGTTTCAGCCCGGGCTGAAGGTGGTGCTCGTCATCGGCGTGGCCCTGGCGGTGCTCCAGCAAGTCACAGGCATCAACGTGTTTCTGTATTACGCGCCGGAAATATTTAAGAAGTTGGGTACCGGCACCGAAACCGCCCTGCTACAAACGGTCGTAATCGGCGCCGTCAACTTGCTCTTCACGGTCATTGCCATCTGGTCAGTCGACAAGCTCGGCAGAAAGCCGCTGATGATCGCCGGCTCGTGTGGCATGGGGGTGTGCCTGGTGGCGATGGGCCTGATCGCTTACTACCAGAGTACGCAGTTGTGGGTCCTGGCCTTCGTCCTGGGTTACATCGCATGTTTCGCCTTGTCGGTGGGGCCGGTGACGTGGGTGATCCTGTCGGAGATCTTCCCGACACGGATTCGCGGCCGGGCCATGGCGATCGCCACCGCATGCCTGTGGATCTCCAACTTCTTCGTTTCACTGACGTTCCCGATGATGGACGGCAACGACTATCTCGTCAACACGTTCCATCACGGCTTCCCGTTCTTCGTGTACGCCGCCTTCTGCCTGGTCACGATTGTCGTGGTGTGGCGATGGGTTCCGGAAACCAAGGGCCGAACCCTGGAAGAGATCGAGGGCTACTGGATTCGCCGGTGACCGCGCAGCGCCCAAAGAAAGGCCGACGGCGGTCGTCGGCCGAAGGCCATCCGGGAAATCCCGGCTGGATCGGGATTACACGATTAACCGATTACATGGATAAGAGTTCAGTAGAGCGAAAATGAAAAGCAAGATCACAATCTCGCTGCGTGCCGCTGTCCTCCTGGGTGTTTCGGCATTCATCACGGCCGGAGTTTCAGCGGCCGGCGGCCAGGGCACACCAACGGGCGCTGATGACGGATTCGAATGGAAATCCGATGTGCCGAAGGATTGTCCTTTTGAGCAATCTGAAACGCTGACCGGAATATTCTTCACGGGGCGCCATAGCGATTATCACTGCGGTGACACATTCTACCCATCCTGGGCGAGTGACGGCAATATGTATTCTCCCTGGACCGACGGGATAACCGACGGCGTGCGATGTACTTCAGGAGGCAATCTGGCAAGAGGCCTTCGTACAGGCCATGCCGTGATGATCGGGGATGATCCCCTCAAGTTGGTCATCAAGAATACATCGCCCCCCAAGAAGGCTATGGCAATGCCTTACAGGGGAAGATATCCGTGCGGATCACTGGTCTATAACGGTATTTGGTATTACGGCACCTACTGCCTTGGCCCGTCGGCCAAGTTTGCCCATGGGGGATTTGAATGGAATTGGCCAATCCTTGGTCCGATGCCAGGCTTCCAGATTTCACGCGACCTGGGCAAGACTTGGGCCGCTTCGCCACTTTCGCCCGAGAGCCCCTTATTTCCTGAGCCGGCCAAGTATCTTGGCCCGGTGAGGATAGGGGCGCCGCACTTCGTGGACTTCGGTCAAAACATGAAGCACTCGCCGGACAGCAGGGCGTACCTGCTTGGCATGGGCGCGGAGTTGAATGATCCCAAACCGCGCCCCTGTATCAAAGCGGGGCCGGCGGGAACAGTGTATG
>JAUWQU010000495.1 GCA_030610965.1 Phycisphaerae bacterium | reverse complement strand
CCCATCGGCCTGATGGCCCTGGGAAGCGCCCCGCGCCGGGTTTTCCGGCGGTCATTCCCGCAGCACCAGGCACAGGTGGGCGTGGCCTGGCGGCGGCATCCACGGCCGGACGCGACAGCCGCGGCGACGGCCGGCGGCATCGCGCTCCCACGCCTCATCGCGCCACCAGCGTTGCACGCGCTCCAGCAGCCTGCCCCACAGAATCCCGGCGGCCTTGGCCACGTCCACGAAGAGTCGCCGCCCGTGCTCGGCCAGACGAGCCCCCGGAGACACTTCCGCACGGCCGAAAGCGCGGCCCCGCGAACGGAAGGGGGCGGGAAATACGCTACCGACCTGATTCCGTATGGCTGTCCCTGGATTCCACCACTACTCTATATGCTGTCCCGCGATTTCTCATGTTTTGTAACAAGGGCCACGGCCGCCATTCTACTCTTCCTTGCTCATGTGAAGGATTCGCCGCAATTCATCTCCCAACAGAGCTTTACGCTGTTTGGCAAACTCCCTGAAGTTGGAGAATGACAAGTCTATGTCGGGGATAAAATGCCGTTTCAGGTAGCTCACTCTCGCATCGGGGGACTTGCAGGTGCCTGCAAGCCAGTCCACGAAGTCCGTGTCGCTCTTTTCCTGGTTCGGGACGCTCTCCAGGAGTTGCAGGTTCGGCAAGAGGTCCACGTTCTCCAGATAGAAATCGATGTCGGTGTCCCGAATGCCTCTCTGCCGCAACTTCGGCTTCGTGAACTTGCTTCGCGGATGGATGTGGTCGATGTGGAATCTGTTTCGGTAATCCAACGCCGGATAAACCAGGGCGAGAACTGAAAACGTGTATCCCTTTCCGTATTGGTGTCGGAGGAGGTTTTCCACATCATCTTCCGTGCAGGCCAGCGACTTGGGCGTTCCCTTGAACTTGTCAACGATGGCTTGGTGAGGAAAGCCGTCTCGGGCGCTGCGCAGTATTTCCCTGACCGGCCGAAGCACTGTATCGGGAGAGCCGCCGAACACCCGTCTCACGAGAGACAGGATAAGCCAGCGACGGATTGCCTGGCGGTCCTCTGTGTATCTGGCCGACGTGTCGAAGTTCTTGGGCAGACCGCGCGCCTTCAGGTAGTAGGCTATCGGGATGATGGGGTAGTTCGCGGTCAGCGTGTCGCGGCTGTAGCCGAAGCCTGCGACCAGTCGGACAGCCCCGCGCAGGGCGTCTTGAATCTGATCCCATTGCTCCTCGATCTTCAGCATATTAGCCTTGTTGAAGTTGTCCACTTTGAAGGCGATGTCAGTGAAATCCGCCAGGACAAGGCTGCTCTTGAGGACCAGGTCCTTGTTGAAGTTGAAGCCGTCTCCCACACTGTTGAGCTCGTCAACAAACGACGTAATCTCCTCACGGGCGTCCCGCTTCTGCCACTGAGCTGTGGCAATGGAGAGCAACAGGTCCGAGTAACTGAGGATCGTCCCGCCGCTATTGACGCGGATGAAGATATTGAGAACCTTGTCGAGGCTCTCGTCTTTCTCCAGGAAGTAGTTGATCACCCTTGCCTCATGAACCACAGACCAGAGCTTGAAGAGCGTCTTGTTTGCAAACTTCGCCTGTTTCGGCGGTCGCTGCATCAAGCCATGCTCGATCAGGTAGCCGTTCACTTCGTACTGTTCTTTGAGGTCCAGGATGTCCCCGACCTTGAACCAGAAAGCGTCATTACCACCGGCACGCGCCTCCTCGTCCGTCAGGAAGGCGAAGTTGTAGACCATGTCGGTCTCGTCCCCGTTTTTTTTGGGGCCGAGGAGGTCGAGGTAGAGCCGACGAATGGGGAACGCCTGTGGATTGTCCCAGCGCTTTCTCGGCTCCTTGTAGGCATAGGTGCCGCGCAGGCCAATGTATAGCGATGTAAGACGTTGCTGCCCGTCCAGAATGCCCGTGATATCATCCTCACCGCTGACATCGGCCTTCGGGTTGTGGCGGCTGTTGCGCTCGTGGTAGTCTCTCACGAACTCGTAGAACTGGTAGCCGCCGACGTTCTTCTTCTCCACGTGCCAGAACAGAAACGAGCCGATGGGGTAGTCGCGCATCAGGGAATCAAACAGACGAGTGATCTGGTCGACTTCCCACACGACCTCCCGTTGTATCGCCGGGAGCAGGTACTTTTTGGCATGGACATGCTCCACGGCCTCTTTGACGGTTATGGGCGTCTGAAAGGACATTTGCCGTCTCCATGAACATTCGCCGCGTCTGTCGCGGGCCACGCTTCGGACCTCAAACCTTGGCAACCCGAGGCCGGGGAGCAATCTTGGACTTCGCAATCCGTCTCATCACAAACCTAACCGATAAAGGCGGTTTTTGCAAGGATTCTCCGGCCAGGCCATTCCCCCCATCCAGCGAGCCAGAAAAGCGATTGCTGATCGTCAGAATCGTGATAGACTCGTCGAAAGTACCCGCGACGGTCGTGGGCCGCAGCTTATCTGGGAAATCCCGGGTGAAGAATTGGCAATCAAAGGTCCGCAGGCGCACGCCCGGCCGTAGGTGGGGCAACGGCCGCTAGGGCGCAGGCGGACCGAGCGCCTAAGCCGGAAGAGAGAAACCCATGCCCGCAGATCCGCAGCTCGCAGGAGACCTTTCCGGCCTGTACATGCTGGACCCCGAGTACACGTTCCTGAACAATGGATCCTTCGGCGCCGTTCCCATTCCGGTGTTCGAGCGTTACCTCCAGTTGCAGCGGGAGTTGGAAACCCACCCGGCCGTGTTCCTCCAGCGGGCCAATGAAGGGCGCACGCGGTCGCGCGTCGCCTTGGCCGAGTTCCTGGGGACCGCCCCGGAGAACCTGGCGCTGGTGACCAACGTGACGGCCGGACTGAACGTCGTCGCCCGCAGCATGAGGCTCAAGGCCGGCGACGAGATCCTCTCGACCAACCAGGAGTACGGCAGCATCAACAGCGCGTGGAGCTTCGTGGCTCATCGGCGCGGCTTTAGCTACATCAACTACCCCGTGCCGGTTCCCTTCCGGACGCCCGAGGAGGTCGCCGACGCTTTCTGGGAGGGCGTTACGCCGCGTACCCGCGTGATCACCTTCAGCCACATTACCTCGCCGACGGCCCTGACGTTGCCGGCCAAGCTCATCTGCAAGCGGGCGCGCGAGGCCGGCATCCTGACCGTCGTCGACGGCGCCCACGCCCCGGCGCAGATCCCGCTGAACCTCGACGACATCGGCGCGGACTTCTACAGCGGCAACCTGCACAAGTGGGCCGGCGGGCCCAAGGGCACGGCGTTCCTCTACGCCCGGCCGGAGGTGCAGGACCTCATCAAGCCGCTCGTGGCCGGCGGGAAGTGGCGACGAGGCCCCGACGACCCGCCGCTGTTCGTCGGGAACGTGCAGAATCTCGGCACGCGCGACCCGTCGCGTTTTCTGGTCATTCCGGAAATGCTCGAGTTCCTCCGCGAGCACAACTGGCCGGCCGTCCGGGCGCGGTGCCACGAACTCGTCCGCCAGGCCCAACGCCGCATCTGCGAGCTGTCCGGCAAGGGCCCGCTGCACCCCGACGACGAGCAGTGGTACTCCCAGATGGCCGCCTGCCCCTTGCCCACGCGCGACACAAACACTCTGCGCCAACGCCTCTTCGACGAGTACAAGATCGAGACCACCGCGTACGTCTGGAACGATCACCCGCTGATTCGTATATCGATCCAGGCATACAACAACCAGGCCGACGTCGACCGACTCATGGAAGCTTTGAAGGCGCTGCTCTGAGAACCGCCGCCTCATAGGAATGCATGGGCGCAATCCGGTTGTGAGCGGCATTTCTTCATGGCGGATCATAACACATTATACAACCATCATTGGATGGTGTATAAGGCTTCAGGCTACAGGCTTCAGGCTACAGGCAACAAGAGAAGAGGCTTCAGGCTTCAGACTTCAGGCTTCAGGCTACAGGCAACAAGAGAAGAGGCTTCAGACTTCAGACTTCAGGTTTCAGGCTACGGGCTTCAGGCTTCAGGCTTCAGGAAAAGAAACCGTGGCCGGCAGTCGCGAAGCTCCCGCCGTTTTTGCTGCGCCTGAAGCCTGAAGCCTGAAGTCTGAAGCCTTCCCTCTGAAGCCTCAAACGTTATCAACTGATGGTTGTAGAATGTGTTATGATCCGCCAGGAAGAAATGTC
>JAUWQU010000547.1 GCA_030610965.1 Phycisphaerae bacterium | reverse complement strand
GACATTTCTTCCTGGCGGATCATAACACATTCTACAACCATCAGTTGATAACGTTTGAGGCTTCAGAGGGAAGGCTTCAGACTTCAGGCTTCAGGCTTCAGGCGCAGCAAAAACGGCGGGAGCTTCGCGACTGCCGGCCACTGTTTCTTCTCCTGAAGTCTGAAGCCTGAAGCCTGTAGCCTCTTCTCCTGAAGTCTGAAGCCTGCAGCCTTCCCCCTGAAGCCTCTGTCTCGTGCATCGGCCGAGCAAAAGGCAGGCCGCCAGGAAGGAAGGTCGGTTCCCTGCATCCCCTGCATCCCTGCCAAATAATGCGTGCTCGCAACGGACGCGGATGGGGCATATAATCCGGCACATGAGCGCACCAGAAAATCCCGCCAACCACGAGATCGAGGTCAAGTTAGCCGTTGCCGGCCATCAGGCCGTCGCCGACGCCATTTGCCGGGAAGGCGGCCGATATGTCGGCTCGTTCGAACAGACCGACCGGTTCTACGATACGCCCGAGGGCCGGCTTCGCGACGGCGGATGCGGCCTGCGGATTCGGCATGTCCGCCGCCTGGCCGGGGAATCCGACGAGATCGATACCCGCCCGGAAGTGACGTTCAAAGGCCCTCGCCGCACCGACACCCGTGCCAAGGTTCGCCCGGAATACCAGACCCACCTGGACGACCACGAGGCGATGGAGAAGATATTCGACGCCTGCGGGCTCGAACCGACGGCCGTCGTCCGCAAGAAACGCACCAGCTACCGGCTCGACGACTGCCAGGTGGAGCTCGACGAGCTGCCGGACATCGGCTGCTTCGTGGAAGTCGAAGGCCCCGACGAGGATACCATCTTCGCTCTGTGCGAGCGCCTGGGCCTGACCGGCGAGCCGGTCAGCGAATCATACCTGGCGATGGTGCTCCGCAGCCGTTAACTCTCCGGTTAGAAAGCAGCATGGGCATCTCGCCCATGAGCCTGCCTGCCGGTCAGGCAATATCGTGAAACATCCTACTATTTTCCCGTCTCCTTCGTCTTCCTTGGCCGGCCGGGGTGGCCTGGCAGCGACTCCAACCGCCGCAGGAACCCCTTGTCGCCAAGCGGCCGGCCTGTGGTCTCGTGCGGCCGCATCATCGCCCTGAAGTCCCGCTCGTCAGCTTTTCTTAGATGCTGGGCCCATGTGCAGACCCACCCGGCGATCCGTTCGGCCACCCTTATTTTATATTTTAAGGGCTGACCCCAATGCTGCCCTATTTTAAGGGCTGACCCCAATGCTGCCCTGCTGCTGCCCGGGAAACTTCGAAACCATCAAGGCTTCACGCCGTTTCAGGATTGTTCCGGACAAGAGTGAGAGTGTTCTTCAAGAGACCCTCAAGAAGGAGAGAACGCGACCATGGCAACAACGATTCGAAGTCTATTCATCATTGCGGCTCTTGCGGCGACGAGCCTTGTCTCTCCAGCGAACGCCAAGGACATTCCCGCCGAGCTGCCGAAGCCGGACAACAAGCCACCCGACACGACCAAGCCGGTGAAGGTATACTTCCTCTCGGGCCAGTCCAACATGTGCGGGATGGGCAGGGCCGACAGCCTCAAGCCGCTCGCCACGAGCGACGCGAAGTTCGCCTATCTCATCGATGACAAGGGAAACTGGACGGTAAGAAACGACGTCCACTACATCTATTACGTCATGGATAAGAGGGAAAAAGATGGCCAGTTGACGGTCTTCAACCGCATCGGGCCGGAAGTGGGAATCGGCCACGTTCTCGGCTATTACCATGACGAAGTGGTTCTGCTCATCAAGGGGGCGTGCGGCAACAGGTCACTCGGCTGGGACTTCATGCCTCCCACGAGCCGCAAGAGGCTCGGCAAGGCGTCGACCGACGGCGGCTGGTATGCCGGGACTTCGTATGACCGGTACGTCAAGCACGCCAAGAGTGTTCTGGCCGACCTCGAGGGCAACCTTCCCGGTTACAAGGGGCAGGGCTACGAGATGGCCGGTATCTTCTGGTGGCAGGGCCACAAGGACAAGGGCATGGCGCAGGAGATGTACGAGCAGCTTCTGGCCGAACTTATCCAGGATTTACGCGCGGACTTCAAGGCGCCCGATGCGCCGTTCGTGGTCGCCACCGTCGGATTCAGTGGGCGAAATCTGGGTCCGTGGAAGGGGGTCTTCGACGCCCAGATGGCCATCAGCGATCCGAAGCGACACCCCAAGTTCGCCGGCAACGTCGCCTCGGTCGATATCCGCGACATGGGCGGCGGGGGCTACCATTACGGCAACAACGGCGCCACCTACACCAAGGTCGGCGACGCGATGGGCCGGGCAATGGCCAAGCTGCTGCTGAAAAGCGAGAAGAAGGCGGCCGATCCCAAAGACGTGGCCGCACTGGCCGAGGCCGAGAAAATGGTCGCGGAAAAGCAGTACGTCCAAGCCGTCGCGGCCTTGGGCAAACTGGCCTCCGCCAAACCCGACACGGACATCGCCAAAAAGGCGGCCGAGCGGCTCAAGGCGCTGCAGGACGATCCTGCGGTCGGCCAGTCGGTCATCGACGCCGAGGCCGACGCCTTCGAGGGCCGGTGCGTCGCCGCTGAAGAGAAGAAGGACTACGTTCTGGCGATCAAGCTTTATGAGCAGTACGTCGGGCAGTTCCCCAAGGCATCGCGTTTCGCCAAGGTCAAGGCGCATCTCGAGTCGCTGAAGTCCGACAAGGCGATCCAGGCGGCCATTAAGAGCACCCAGGCGGACGGGGACTGCAAAGGGTGGATGTCGCTGGCGGACAACTACGCCAACCTGGGGATGAACGCGAAGGCCCGCGAGTACCTCACTAGAATCGTCGACAAATATGGTGACACCGACTGGGGCGCCAAGGCCCGCGCCCGACTGGCCCAGATCCCGGACCGATGAGCCGCCCGCGCCTTGGACCAGTTGGGGTCAGCCCTTAAAATATAAAATAGCGAAGCCGGGGCTTCCTATTGCCCTTTGAGTTCAGCACAGATCGCTTGGTCAATTGCGGCTAGTTGTTTTCGTACTTTGACTTTCGCCGCCGCGGCTGTGGCGAGAGTCTTCAGGTGAATACAGTTGAATACTCACCGCCGCACCGGTCGTGAGGTTTAGGAACTCACCGGCCTGGCGCTGCGTCAGGCCGGAATATCTGCAAAGCATCTTCGCGGCGGTCGGACGCAACAGTGAATCTCTCTGACGCCGCGACACCTCCTGCCGGTCGGCGCCGAGCCGGCTGCAAACGATCTCGATCACACGCTCGGCCGCCAGCCTCCGCCAGCGGTAACGTGATAGATTGCGCCTTCATATTCAACGCGAAGCGGTCTGCCCATACCGTTAGATTACGCAACGAATACCTGCCCGGCAACCCTTATTTTATATTTTAAGGGCTGACCCCAATTGGTCCATGACCCCAATTGGTCCAGGTACATGCAGGAGGCGTACTTCTGCGAGGCGCTCGGGCTGCCGGCCGACGCGATGTTGTCCAGCCGGCCCAGCGCGGCGCCCACGCCGCTACTCGCGTAGTTATAGTATACCACCCTCCGACTGGAAGGCCCAGGATAAGTTACATAATCCGGCCGGACGTAGTTGGCGTCCAGGTCCGCCCCGCCCGAGCCGTCCTCGTAGGCGTACTCACTGACAATTCTCGCAAGTCTCGCCATACCGCCAATAGTATGGCATCACCTCTGCCCGCCAACTCTAATAGGTGATTGTCACCGGTTGTTTTATCGCACCTCGATCCGAACACGGGACGGATGTTCCCCATCTTCTTTCCGTACACTCTTTCTATAATCAT